>JBIOEK010000401.1:0-4048 GCA_044445925.1 Hyphomicrobiales bacterium | reverse complement strand
TGCGCAACCCGCTCGGCTGGTGGTGGCACACGCCCCATGACCTCATCGACAAGATCGACGAGGACTTCCTGGCGCGCGACACGCGGGTCGTGGTCGCGACCTTGTGGCGCCTCCTTGCCGACGAGATCCTGCCGCTCGACCATGCGGGGCACGCCACGGCCCTCCTCGACGAGCTCAAGACGATCGCGCCGAAGCTCGAGGATCGCCTGTCGGTCGCACGCCTCGTCGAGGCAGCCGAGAGCTTGCGGCAGAAGGCGCAAGCGCTCGCCTCGCTGAAGGCGAAGCACGACCACGGAAAGCTCGATCGCATCAACGCCGCGCTGATGCGGGTCTCGCGCGCGCTCGTGCCGCTCGACTATACCGAAGGAGACCGGTTCTCCCATGATCCCGCTCTGCCGCAGCCGGCCTGGCCGGCGCTGCAGAAGCTGCGCGATCTCGCGCAAGCAAAGCCCGGCTCGGACGCCGCGCACTTCCTCGCTGTGGCGGCGACAAGGGCGAGGAACCGCTTGTCGCACGGGTTGCGGCAGGCGCTCGAGGCGCTCGACGAGGCGCTCGCCGCCGCAAATGCGAAATAGGGACGGCGCGGCGATGCCGATGGCGGTTGCGTCCGGAATGAAGATACTGCGCTTGCGCGCCCCCTTCTCCCGCAGTCGAGACCTTTGCAGAATGAATCGGCTGCCGCTGGAGCACGAGGGGAAAGGAATCCATTTTTCGACCGTGGTCCTGGATTTGCTACCCTCGGCGAGCCCTCGGGGCCTGCCATCCAGAGGCGCGACCCGACAGCTCGCCTCGCCGGGAATGACACCCAATCTGATTCCGCAAAGGTCTCGGCTGCGGGAGAAGCCAGGCGCATCGCCATAACGGTTACGAGAACCGGGGGAAGAACGAGGGAAGGGGCCAACCATGTCACAAGCAACAGCCTATCTCGACCAGTCTTTCGACACTGGGGATATGAAGCAGCTTCGCCGCAGGGCGATCCTCGCCTGCGCGGTCGGCAACTTCGTCGAGCTGTTCGACTTCCTGATCTTCGGGTTGTTCGCGGCGCAGATCGGCGCGAATTTCTTTCCGAACACCGATCCGACGGCATCGCTGCTCGCCAGCTTTGCGACCTACGGCGTCGGCTTCTTCATGCGCCCGGTCGGCGCCATCGTGATCGGCGCTCTTGGCGACCTCAAGGGGCGCAAGGTGGCGCTCGTGCTCACCGTCGGGCTGATGGCATTGGCGACCGCCTTGACCGGCCTCATCCCGCCTTACGCATCGATCGGCATCTGGGCGCCGCTCCTCCTGCTCCTATGCCGGCTGGTGCAAGGCTTCTCGACCGGGGGCGAATGGGGCGGGGCCGCCGCCTTCCTGGTCGAATACGCGCCGCCCGGCAAGCGCGGCTTCATCGGCTCGATGCAGCAATTCAGCGTCGGGCTCGCCCTGATTACCGGCACCCTGTGCGCCTATCTCCTGAACCATCTGCTCGACAAGGAGCAGATGATCGCCTGGGGCTGGCGCATACCCTTCATCCTGGGCTTCCTGCTCGCGCCCATCGGTCTCTATCTGCGCTCGAGGGTCGCCGAATCGCCCGCCTATACTCGCACCGTGCAGCAGCGCCAGGTCGCGACCGCCCCGGTGCGCGACGCCGTGACCATCTATCGGGGCCCCGTGCTCGCGGCCTTCGGCCTGTCGGTCATCGGCACGGTCGGCAACTACACCTTCAACATCTTCATGCCGAGCTTCGCCTCGGGCTCGCTCGGCATCGCGGCCGATACCGCCTATTTCTCGACGACCGTCGCGGCCGTGATCTTGACGGTCCTTACCCCGGTCACCGGCTGGCTCTCCGACAAGATCGGGCGAAAGCCCATCCTGCTCACCTCGGCACTCGGCTATCTCGTCTTGTCCTACCCGCTCTTCCTCTTGGTGACCGAAACCAAGAGCGGCGTCGGGCTGATGCTCACCCAAGGCATTTCGGCGGTGATGCTCGCCATGTATGCGGGGCCGCTCTGCGCCGTGCTGAGCGAGCTCTTCCCGACCAAGGTGCGCTTCACTGCGCTGTCCATCGGCTATGGCCTTGCCGTCACCATATTCGGCGGCTTTGCCCCCTTCATCGCGACCTTCCTGATCCAGAGGACCGGAAGCCAGGTCTCGCCCGCGGCCTTCCTGATCTTCGGGGCGATCATCTCGGCCGCGACCCTCATCGCCATCAAGGATCCGACGAATGCTCCGCTCGACTGACGAACTCCAAGCCGGCGCGCCTTCCGGGGCAGGGAAGCCTTCCTCCATGGGCGCCTGCGATCCGGTGACCCTCGAGATCGTGCGCGGCGCCGTTCGCGCAACGCAGGCCGAGATGGAGGCGCTGATCGAGCGCACCGCCATCTCGGCCTTCATTCGCGAGAAGAAGGATTTCTACACTTCGCTGTTCGATGCCGACGGCGTCATGGCGGTCGGCTCCAACATGCCGGTCTTCGGCGATATGAGCGGCTCGGTGTTCAAGCGCTTCCCGCCCGGCACGATGAAGCCTGGCGATCTCTACTGGTACAGCGACTGCTACGAATCGACAGGGGCCGTCTCCCACTCGAACGACCAGGTGCTGATCGCTCCGGTCTTCCATGCAGGTCAGCGTTGCGCCTTCGTGATGAGCTGGGCCCATTTCGCCGATATCGGCGGCATGCGCGCCGGCTCGATCAGCCCCGATACCACCGACATCTTCCAGGAAGGCATCATCATTCCCGCCACTAAGCTGATCGACCAGGGCGTGACCAACGAGGCGGTGCTGACCATCTTCCATCGCAATTCGCGCTATCCCGACCAGAGCCGCGGCGATATGCGGGCGCTGATGGCGAGCGTCGAACTCGGCGTGCGGCGGTTGGAGGAACTGACGGCGCGCTTCGGCACCGAAATGTTCGCCGATGCACTCGCGCAACTACTGGCGCGCACGACCCGCATCGTGCGCGAGCGGCTCGCCGCGACCTTCCCTTACGGCACGCACCGCTTCACCGACGCGATCGATTCCGACGGCCACGGCAACGGCCCCTTCCGCATCCGCTTCGCGCTGACGCGAAAGCGCACCGAGGCGGGCTCGGACCGCTTCATCTTCGACGCCAGCGAGACGGACGACCAATCGCCGGGCCCGGTGAATTTCCTGATGAATCCGGGCGTGCCCGGCATGGCGCTCGGCCTCTATTATCTCGGCGGCGATGCCGGCCAGGTTTGCAATGCCGGCGGGCCCTTGGCGCTCGACGAGGTGATCTTGCGCGAGGGCTCGCTGCTCGCCCCGCGCTTCCCGGCACCGCTCGGCATGCGCGGCCTCACCATGATGCGCGTGCTCGCGGCCCTGATGGGGCTCGTCAGCGTCGCCGGCGGCAAAGGTCCGGCGGCGCACGCGGCCTATGTGATCACCTTGATGCGCGGCACCTTCACCAAGGAGAGCGGCGAGCGGGAGCCTTTCCTCCTCGCCGATGGCATCGGCGTCGGCTATGGCGCGAGGCCCTATGCGGACGGCATCGATGCCGTCTATTTCGTGGCGCAGGAGAATTATCCGGTCGAGTTCCTGGAGAT
Organism: Hyphomicrobiales bacterium; assembly: GCA_044445925.1. GTDB lineage: Bacteria > Pseudomonadota > Alphaproteobacteria > Rhizobiales > Beijerinckiaceae > GAS188. Next base: position 505 of record JBIOEK010000401.1, on the reverse strand, counting down.
CGGCTATCCGGTCAGGCTGCGGCGCTACGGCATCGTCAAGGATAGCGGCGGGCCGGGAAGGTTCCGGGGCGGCTGCGGCATCGTGCGCGAATACGAGATCCTCGCCGACGAGGCGGTCCTCGCGATCCGCATCGACGGCGTCAAGAATCCGCCCTGGGGGATTGCGGGCGGCATGTCGGGCGGCTCGGGCCGCGCCATCGTCAACCCCGGAACGGCGCATGAGCGGTTGCTCGCGCCGCTCTCCGACGGCAACCTGCTCAAGCGCGGCGACATATTGCGCATGGAGACGGGCGGCGGGGGCGGCCATGGCCATCCCTTCGACCGCCCGGCCGAACAGGTACTGCGCGACGTACTTGGCGGTTTCGTCAGCCGCGCCGCCGCCGCGCGGGACTACGGTGTGGTGATCGACGCCGACGGTGTCGACGCGGCGGCGACGCAGACACGCCGCGCGGACCGACCGGCGGCGGGCGCATTCCACCGGGATGGCTATGTCGATGTCCTGTTC
>JBIOEK010000400.1:0-4049 GCA_044445925.1 Hyphomicrobiales bacterium | reverse complement strand
CGATCTCGGAGCGCGGCAGGCCGGTGGCGTAATCCTGGCACGCCCTCCTCACGGCCGCGGGCAGCGGGAAGCTCATTTGCGGAAACGCTCGACGATGCGCGCCTCGAGCCCGTCGCGCACGGCGCGATAGGCATCGAGCACGCGCTCGCGCGAGCCTCCTTCCAAGGTCGGGTCGGGCGTCGGCCAATACTCGACCTCGATCGACAAGGTGCGCGTCAGCTCGAGCGCGCGGTGATGCGCCTCGGGGCTCAAGGTGATGGCGAGGTCGAAATTCAGCCCTTCCCAGTCGTCGAGCTCCTCGATCGTCTGCGGCTTGTGAGCATGGGCATCGATGCCGATCTCGTCGAGCACGGTCAGCATGAAAGGATCCTCGCTGCCCGCGCGCACCCCCGCCGAGCGGATATAGAGCGAGCGGCCGAAGAAATGCTTGGCGATCGCTTCGGCCATCGGCGAGCGCACCGCATTGTGCAAGCATACGAACAGCACCGACTGCACGGCGCGAGGCGGCCCTGCCAAGGGGAGCGCCACCTCCTGCTCACCCTTTCCAGTGCAGCGCCGCGATCAGCGTGAACAAGCGTCGCGCCGTATCGAAGTCGATCTCGATCTTGCCCTCGAGGCGTTCGATCAGCAAGGCCGCCGCCTCGTCATGAAGGCCGCGCCGGCCCATGTCGATCGCCTCGATCTCGGAAGCCGAGCGCGTCCTTATGGCGCTGTAATAGCTGTCGCAAAGCAAGAAATAATCCTTCACCACGCGCCGCAGCGGCGTCAGCGACAGAAGATGGGCGATGACCGGCGTGCCATCCTCCGCGCTGACATCGAAGAGGAGCTTCTTCTCATGCAGCGCGATGACGAGCCGGTAGGGGCCGCGAGCATGGCCCGGAACCGAAAAGCTGTTGTGCTCCATCAGGTCGAAGATGGCGATCGAGCGCTCCTGCTCCTGATCGGGGCTCGAACGCCCGATCGAGGCCTCGTCGAGAGAGATCGAGGCTAGGCGCTTATGGGGATCGGCCTCCTTGGCCATGGCCGGCGCTGCCTGCACGAGGCCCTAGGACGAGCTCTTATAGAATAGGGAGGGTACGGGTGGGGGGGCCTTCGCTCAAGCGCCAGCCCTCGCAAGATGCGTGCGTCCGATATTGCAAGAACAGGGGAGGGATTGGCGGCTCGCGATCCACGTTGCGACTTTCCATGATTTGCATAGCTAGCCCCGCCCGAGCCTCGCGGAGACCGAGCGCGCATGCGCCTGAAGCCCTTCGGCCTCGGCGAGCGCGATGGCCGCCGGGGCGAGTGCGGAGAGGCCTTGCGCAGTCGTTCGCAGAAGCGTGGTGCGCTTCATGAAGTCGAGGACGCCGAGGCCCGAGGAGAAGCGGGCGCTGCGCGCCGTCGGCAGCACATGGTTCGGGCCGCCGACATAATCGCCGATCGCCTCGGGCGTGTGGTGGCCGAGGAAGATGGCGCCCGCGTTGCGCACGCGCGCGGCGAGCGGTTCCGGATCGTCGGTCGCGATCTCGAGATGCTCGGGCGCGAGGCGGTCGACGAGCGCTATCGCCTCGGCGAGCGAGGGCACGAGGATGATGGCGCCGAAATCGCGCCAGCTCGCTCCGGCGATCGCGGCGCGCGGCAGCTCGGCGAGACGGGTTGCGACGCGCTCCGCGACGGCGTCGGCGAGCCTGGCATCCTCGGTGATCAGAATCGATTGGGAGACCGTATCGTGCTCGGCCTGGGCCAGGAGGTCGAGCGCCACCCAATCGGGGTTTGCGGTCTTGTCGGCGAGGATCAGCACTTCCGAGGGGCCGGCGATCGAGTCGATGCCGACCTTTCCGAAGACCTGCCGCTTCGCCGCCGCCACATAGGCATTGCCGGGGCCGACGATCTTGGCGACCGGGGCGATCGTCGCCGTGCCGAAGGCCAGCGCCCCGACCGCTTGCGCCCCGCCGACCCGATAGATCTCGTCGATGCCCGCGAGGCTTGCGGCGGCGAGGACGAGCGGGTTGCTGCGTCCGCCTGGGGTCGGCGCCACCATCACGATGCGCGCGACGCCCGCGATCTTCGCCGGCACCGCGTTCATCAGCACCGAGGAGGGATAGCTCGCCGTGCCGCCCGGCACGTAGAGCCCGACTGCCTCGATCGGCGTCCAGCGCAGGCCGAGCCGGATGCCGAGCGCGTCGGTGAAATGGTCGTCGCTCGGCCGTTGGCGGCGATGGAAAGCCTCGATTCGCTCCTTGGCGAAGGCAAGCGCCTCAAGCTCGGGGCGCGGGCAAACGCGCATCGCCTGTTCGATCTCGGCTTCGCCGACCCGCAGGGTCGCAGCTGTGAGGTCGAGCTTGTCGAAACGGCGCGTATACTCGATCAGCGCCTCGTCGCCCCGCGCCTCGACATCGCGCAATATGTCGGCGACCGTCGCCGCGACGTCCTGCGACGCCTCGCGCTTCATGTCGATCAAGGCCTCGAACGCCTTTGCGAAACCGGGCTTCCTGGAATCGAGGCGCAACGCCATTGAGCCTAGCCGCCCCGCGCACTTAAGGCCACTTGCGTCATCTCGTCGAGATCCTTCATCAAGGCTTCGAGGCACTCGACCTCGAGCTTGATCGCTTGCCCGCCGATGAAATGCAGCATGACGATGCCGCCGGGGCTCGCCGTCGGCTCGAAGGTGATGGCCAGGAGATCGAGCGTGAGGCTCTTATTGCCGGCGTCGAAGCCGATATATTGCGCCGACATGACGCGCTCGAAATGCATGCCCGTATGGCAGCGCCCATCGATATCGGGCGGCGCCTCGCGGCATTTGCGGTGAAAGACCATGACGAAACGCATGCGCGCCCGCAGATAGGCGACATCGGCGAGCACGAGGCGGGCATCCTGAAGATGGGCGGAGATGACCGCCAGATCCTCCGTATCGAAAGCTGCAAGCGAAAGCGCCATGTGACCACCTTTTGGGCGCGAGGGCCAAAGCCGCTCTATCCGCTTGGCAAGCGAGGCGCAATGGCGAGGCGGCGATGGATCGGAGTTCGGGTTAGTGGCCGGCGTTGGCGCCTCCCTTCCCTGCTCTTGGCACTGTCATGTGCACACATCTCCATTTCTTCAAGGCTTGCCATCAGCGCTGGGCGTCTCCCTCCCCCCACGAGCCAACCGGTCCCGCCCTTTTCCGAGCCGCCCCAAGCAATGCGAGTGGTGGGGAGGGTACGGGTGGGGGTCTTCCCTCCTCGAGGCGATACGGCAGCGCCAAAACCGTCAATCCTACGGGTTGGGGCAAGCAATCATTCACGGATTTCGGCGAGCTTTGCGGCATGTTCGCGTCCCCGATCTCGGCGGGCCAGGTGCGAGGCGAGCCGGTTTCGGCCGCTGGCCGATTCCTGTGGAGCCCACAAGGAAAGGCCTCGCGCAGCCAATGGTGGCTCGGCCATCTTTCGGCGGCGCTGCTCGGCTGCCTCGGCTTCCTCGGCGGGATGGGGCTGGTCGTCTCGGCAGCCGTTCAGCTCGGCCTCGAAGCCGATGAAATCTCGTTCAAATTGCCGGCCATCGCGGTGGCGACGCTGTGCCTGCTGCAGTTCCTGGTCGCCTCGAACGCGCTCTGCCGCAGCCGGTTGAGGGAGCGCGGCAAGTCGCATCACCTCGTCGACGCCGGCATCGGCTTCCTGGGGCTCGGGGCCGCGCTCATGCTCAACGGCGCGGCGCGAACGTTCATGGCCAGCTATTGGCCGCTGCCCGCGGCCCCGCAATGGCTCGCATTTTGCGTCGCGATCCTCTGCCTTGGCAACCTCGTCGCGCTCATGCTCGAATGCGGCGTATTCGAGCGTATCAGCCTCACCGAAATCTGGCGCGGCAGGCCGCGCCAGGCGCAGCGCGATCAAGCGCCGCTCGTCCCCGCGCAAGCTGGTATCAAGTCCTTCCCGAATGCCCGCGGATTTCCGCTTGCGCGAGAATGAGTGCAAGCCAATCTCCTCGATTCCGCCGGCCCCTCCGCCGCTCATCCTCGCGAAAGCCTTAAGATCCAGGCTTTCTCTCACTTGCCCTCCGAGGGGGCGGGCGTCGCCTGCCAGGACAGGAAGGCCTTG
>JBIOEK010000399.1:0-4084 GCA_044445925.1 Hyphomicrobiales bacterium | reverse complement strand
GCCCATAGGCGTCTTCGAACTCGACCTCGCTCGAGGCGTTCGAGCGGTTGCCGAGCTTCTCCTTCAGGCGGCAGAGCCGGAGCTCGTTGACGCTGCCGTCGGGCTTGAAGCGAGGGACGAGAAAACAGGTGAGCCCGCCCTTCGCCTGCGCCAGCACCAGAAAGGCGTCGCACATCGGCGCCGATAAAAACCATTTATGCCCGACGATGCGGTAAGCGTCGCCGTCGGGCTCGGCGCGCGTCGTGTTCGCGCGCACATCGCTGCCGCCCTGCTTCTCGGTCATGCCCATGCCCAAGGTCGCGCCCGTCTTCTCCCAGAACGGCTTGAAGGACGGGTCGTAGGCCCGTGACGAGACGAGCGGCAAGAGCTTGGCGAGGGCGGACGCGGCAAGGGGCGCGGGCGCGGCCATGAGTGCGGCGATGCCCGCATGCGTCATCGTCACGGGGCAGAGGTGGCCGGCCTCGACGCCGCTCGTGACATAATGCATCGCCGAACGCAGCACATGTCCCCTGCCGGCGATCCTTCCGGGGGCTGAGCCCGGCTGGATCGGCAGCCCCTCGAAGGTCGAGGAGGCCAAGCCCGCGCCAACGCTTTGGCGCATCAGCGCGTGGTAGGCGGGATGGAACTCGACGACATCGCACCTGAGGCCGCGCGCGTCGAAGGCTTTCAGCTTCGGCGGGTTCTCGTTGGCGACCCGGCCGAGGTCGAGATGCTCGAAGCTGCCGAGCACCGCCCCGTGGGCGATGAGCGCTTCGCCGTCGCCCTTCTGGCCAAAGGCCGCCACGGCTCCGCGCAACGGGGCGTCGAGCAAGGCGAGGTTGACGCCTCCGAATGGCGGCGTCTGGTTGAGGACCTCATGGGTCGAGAAAGCGCCTGAGGTCATGAGGTCACCGTCGCTGTCCTGCCGGCGATCGCGGTCTCCCTGCGATCCAACCTGCGTGCCAGGCCCATATCGAGCCGATCGCACCGGGCGCGACGGCCAAAGAAGGAGCTCATGGCATTCACCTTGCCGCGGGGATCCCCGCTTCGACGCAATCGGAGCGCGAGCCCCGCACTTCCTCACTTATGGCATTTCCCACGGCGAACCGGTATCCGACTCGTGCCGACATTCGGCGGAGAGCGGTCACCAAGGTGATTTGAGCGCGAGCGGACGGAATTCCGCAAAGGCCTCAAACCACGACTTCACTTCGCATCCGAGAGATGTGGATTTGTGTCCTTGGCGGCTGGCGCGCGCTTGCGCTTTCTCCTATGCAACTGCCTCTAATGAACGGCCGATCCCCTTATCCCTACCGCCATCTTCTCGGCATCGACGGGCTGTCCCGCCCCGATATCGAGGTGCTCTTGGACATGGCCGAGGATTATGTCGCTCTCTCGCGGCAGGTGGAGAAGAAGGCCGCGACCTTGCGCGGGCGCACCCAGATCAACCTGTTCTTCGAGCCCTCGACGCGCACCCAATCCTCCTTCGAGATCGCCGGCAAGCGCCTCGGCGCCGACGTCATGAACATGTCGGTGTCCTTCTCCTCGGTGAAGAAGGGCGAGACTTTGCTCGATACCGCGGCGACCTTGAACGCCATGCGCCCGGACATCATCATCGTGCGCCATCACGCTGCGGGCGCCGTCAATCTCCTGGCGCGCAAGGTCGATTGCTCGGTCGTCAATGCGGGCGACGGCGCCCATGAGCATCCGACCCAGGCCTTGCTCGACGCACTCACCATCCGCCGCGCCAAGGGACGCATCGAGGGCCTCGTGGTCGCGATCTGCGGCGATATCCTGCATTCGCGCGTGGCGCGCTCCAACATCATCTGCCTCGCGGCGCTCGGCGCCGTGGTGCGCATCGTCGGACCCTCGACGCTCCTGCCGTCAGGGATCGAGCGTTTCGGGGTCGAGGTCCATACGGATATGCGCGGCGGGCTCAAGGGCGCCGATATCGTGATGATGCTGCGCCTGCAGCGCGAGAGGATGAATGGCGACTTCGTGCCCTCGGTGCGCGAATATTTCCGCTATTTCGGCCTCGATCGGGAGAAGCTCGCTTTCGCCAAGGCGGACGCTCTGGTGATGCATCCGGGCCCGATGAACCGGGGGGTCGAAATCTCCTCCGACGTCGCCGATGGGGCGCAGTCGCTCATCCGCGAGCAGGTGGAGATGGGGGTCGCGGTGCGCATGGCCGTGCTCGAGGCGCTGGCGCGGCATCTCCCCAATGGCTGAGGCGCAGGTGAAGGCTGCGGCAGATCCAAAAGCGACGCTTTCCGCCAATGCGACGCTGTTCGCCAATGCGAGGCTCGTCGAGAAGGGGGCCTCGCGCGAGATCCGGGGCGGGGTGCTGGTGGCGGAAGGAAGGATCGCCGATATCGGCGCCCACCTCACACCCGCATCGGCGCCGGAAGGCGCACGCCTGATCGATTGCCACTCGCATGTCTTGGCGGCCGGGCTCGTCGATCTGCAGGCCTTCCTCGGCGAGCCTGGAGCCGAGCACCGCGAGACGCTCGTCACCGCGAGCCGCGCGGCGGCGGCCGGCGGCATCACCACCGTGGTCTGCCGGCCGGACACCGATCCCGTCATCGATGATCCGGCGATCGTCGACTTCGTCCTGCGGCGGGCGCGCACCGATTCGGCCGTGCGCATTCACCCTTGCGCCGCCCTCACCAAGGGGCTCGGCGGGACCGAGATGACCGAGATCGGGCTGCTCAAGGAGGCGGGAGCCGTCGCCTTCGGAGATGCCCATCGAAGCGTCATGAATTCCCGGACGATGCGCCGCGCCATGGTCTATGCGCGCGACCGCGGCGCGCTCGTCTGCCATTTCACCCAGGACGCCAACCTCGCCGCCGAAGGCGTTATGAATGAAGGAGAATTCGCGTCGAGGCTCGGCCTGCCCTCGATCCCGAAAGCGGCCGAAATCATCATGCTGGCGCGCGATCTGGCGCTCGTGCGCCTGACCGGCGTGCGCTACCACGCGGCGCTGATCAGCTGCGCCGAATCGGTCGAGGCGATCCGTCGGGCCAAGGAGGAGGGGCTCCCCGTCACTTGCGGCGTCTCCATCAACCATCTGACGCTGAACGAGAGCGATGTCGGCGATTACCGGACCTTCTTCAAATTATCGCCGCCCCTGCGCTCGGAAGAGGACCGCCTGGCGCTCGTCGCCGGCCTGGCGCAGGGGGTGATCGACGCCATCGTCTCGGATCACGATCCGCAGGATGTCGAGACCAAGCGCCAGCCCTTCGCCGAATCGGCCGATGGCGCTATCGGCCTCGAGACCATGCTGGCCGCGGGCTTGCGTCTCGTGCATGCGGGCGAGATCGGCCTTGCGGGGCTGCTGCGCGCGCTCTCGAGCGGCCCTGCCGAGGCGTTCGGCCTTGCCGGCGGAAGCCTCGCGCGCGGCGCGCCGGCCGACCTTATCGTCTTCGATCCGGACGAGCCCTTTGTGGTCGATCCGGCAAAGCTTGCCTCCTTGTGCAAGAACACACCCTTCGACGAGGCGCGCCTGCAAGGCCGGGTTCTGGCGACGTTCGTCGGCGGCGAGCTCGTGCATTCCGCCGCGGGTTCGCTCGCGGGTCTTTAGACCGGGGTCCATGCGAAACGGCTTGCAGCGATTTTCCCTTGTCATCGGAGAGGAGCGCGCCGGCTTGGCGCATTTTCTTCATGCTTGCGGTATCCATTTCGCGCGTAAATGCTTTAGAACCACCTGGCGGAATAACCACTGGCGCAAGGGCGACGGGAGGACAAGAGTGGACGGAGCGTTCGAGGCCCCGGCGACCTGGGTCGAGCTGATTGCGGCTTTCATCGTCGGCTATGCCTTGGGCTCGATCCCCTTCGGCATCGTGCTGACGCGGCTTGCCGGCGGGCCGGATCTGCGCAGCATCGGCTCGGGCAATATCGGGGCGACCAACGTGCTGCGCACGGGCCGCAAGGGATTGGCGGCGGCGACGCTCGTCGGCGACATGCTGAAGGGCACGCTCGCGGTGCTCATTGCAAAATGGCTGCTCACCACCCCTTCGGCCGGGTGGTGGCAAGCGCCTCCGCCTGCGCTCGCGGCGGCATGCGGGGCGTTTCTCGGGCATCTCTTTCCGATCTGGCTCGGCTTCAAGGG
>JBIOEK010000398.1:0-4096 GCA_044445925.1 Hyphomicrobiales bacterium | reverse complement strand
GTTGGACGCCAGCGCCAGGTTCATGGCGAACATGAGCAGTTGGTACATGGCGTGATAGAAGCGCAGGTATGTGGGCGTCAGCCGCCCGGTCTCGAGCTCATGGGCGATATAGCTGGCGCTGAAGACGCTGGTGGTGAAGCCCACGAAGGTGGTCAGCACGATGAAGACGTTGTTGAGGTCGTCGACGAGGAGATAGGGGCCGGGTGGCGGCCGGCCGAAGAACAGCGACACGGCGGCGAGAAAGGTCAAGGCGGTCGCGGCGACATTGAGACGGGCCGTGATGCGGTATCCCGGAAGAATTGCCAGGAGCACCGCCGAGGCGACTGGAATCAAGAGGACTGCCGCCAATGCGTCGAAGCTCATCGCTGGTCTCCGCGAAAGCGGTCGAGCGCGCTGATATCCACGGTGTCGAAGCGCTCGCGGATGCGGAACAGGAAGATGCCGATGACGATGAAGGCGATGAGGATCGAGAAGGCGACGCTGATCTCGACCACGAGCGGCATTCCCTTGGCGCCGGTCGCCGCCAGCACGAGGCCATTCTCGAGCGACATGAAGCCGACGACCTGACTTACGGCGTTGCGGCGCGTCACCATGACCAGCAGGCCGAGCAACACGACCGAGAGCGCGAAGGCTAGGTCCTCGCGCGCCAGCGGATCGGCCTCGACGGTGACCCGCAACATCACCACCATCGACAAGGCGACGAGGCCGATGCCGGCCAGCATGGTCGGCCCGACGCCGACCACGGTCTCGATCTCGCGATGGATGCCGAGGCGCCTGATGATCCGGTGCAAGGTCACCGGAATGACGATTGCCTTGAACACGAGGGCGATCACCGCCGTCACGTAAAGATGGGGCGCATCCTGGATATAGGCCTGCCAGGCGACCGACAGCGCCAGCACCAGCGCATGCAGCGCGAAGATGTTGAGGAGCGCATAGAGACGATCCTGGTAGAGCATCATGAAGCTCACCAGCACCAGGCCGCCCGCCAGCATATGGGCGATGTCGAAGACGAGACCACGCATCAGGTTGTGTCCTCGCTCTTCGAATCGGTGGCGGAACCTGCCGGCATTCCTTGCCGTCCTGCGTCTCGCGGCGCTGCCATCGCAACTTTATGCATGACCGCAGACACCCTCAGAAGCTCCGGGACATGAAGCGGAGCAGCATAGCGAGCAGCCCCAGCATCAGCGCCGCGCCGAGGAACTCCGGGACGCGGAACACCCGCATCTTGGCGATGCTGGTTTCAAAGAGGGCGAGGAGAAAGCCGCCGACCGCCAGCTTTGTCACATAGGCGGCGATGCCGACCAGGTAAGCGGATGGAGCCGCTTCCGCCGGAGCCAGTCCCCAAGGGACGAAAGAGGAGGCGATGAGGGAGACGTAGAGCAGGAGCTTCAGCGAAGCGGCGAGCTCGAGGACGGCGAGATGCCGGCCCGAATATTCGAGCACCATTGCCTCGTGCACCATGGTGAGCTCGAGATGCGTCGCCGGGTTGTCGATGGGGATGCGCGCATTCTCCGCGATCGCCACCATGACGAGGGCGATGAGGGCGAGCCCGAGCGATACCCGCAAACCTACCTCGGGCGAGACCATGAAGGCCGCGATCGTCGAGAGCTGCGTCGAGCCGGCGATCAGCGCCAGCGTGAAGACGATCATGATCATGGCGGGCTCGGCGAGCGAAGCGATCATCATCTCGCGGCTCGAGCCGATGCCGCCGAAGCTCGTGCCGACATCGAGACCTGCAAGGGCGAGGAAGAAGCGCGCGGTGCCGAGCAGCGCGATGATCACGATGAGGTCGGCGGTCCAGCTGAACAGCAGCCCGGTGGCGAAGGTCGGCACCAGGGCGGCGGCGACCCAGGTGGTCGCGAAGATGATGTAGGGGGACACGCGGAATAGCCAGGAGGCGTTCGGCGCCAGTACGACCTCCTTGCGCGTCAGCCTGATGAAATCGCGATAGGGCTGGAGGAGCGGCGGCCCCTGGCGGCGCAGCAATCGCGCCTTGATCTTGCGCACGAAGCCGGTGAGCAGCAGCGCCAGGGCGAGCACGAGCAGCATCTGCGCGCCCTGGATGACAAAATCGCCGATCAAGACCATATCGACAGCGCCAGCAACAGCAAGACGAGGGACATGAACACAAAGACAAGATATTGGCGGATGGTCAGAAATTGCAGCCGGTTGAGCCGGTCGGCGGCGAGCATGACGGTGCCTTCGATCGGCGCATAGAGCGTATCCCATATCGGATCGCGCATCTCGACCTTGAAGCTAGCCGGGCGCGGGTCCCCCGGAAGGGGCATGTCGACGCGCTCGCGGGCCTGGAACGCCACTGTCCCGAAGATGCGGCGGATCGGCTGCGAGAAGCTTCCGGCCGAATATTGCGTGACCGTGCTCGCATCGGGATAGCCGCAGCCCCAGATCGGCGCCCGGCGCAATCCGCGCGAAGCCAGCTGGTGGATGAGATAGGCGGCGGCCGAAGCCGAGAAGGCGATGAAGGCGAAGACCAAAAGGGCGTTGTAGGAGGAGCGTCCTTCGGCGATCGGCACGATCGACAGCCAGGGAACCGCAAGCTGCGCCGGCATGCGGTCGCCGACGAGTCCCTCCACCACCGGCGACAAGGCGTCGATGATCGGGCCGGGAAAGAGCCCGGCCACGAGGCATAGCAAGACCAGGGCGAACATCGCCGTGAGAGAGCAGCGGTCGGTTTCCACGGCCGCCTCGGCCGCAGGCGTGCGCGGCCTGCCGAGGAAGCTGATGCCGAAGCATCTGACGAAGCAGCCGGCCGCGAGCGCGGCCGTGAGGGCGAGCATGGCGCCGATGGCCGGGATGAGCAGCTTCAGCCCCCAGGAAGGAAGCTGCGGGCTGAGAAGCACGGCCTGGAAAGTCAGCCATTCGGAAACGAAGCCGTTGAGGGGCGGCAGCGCCGATATGGCGGCCGATCCGGCGAGGAAGGCGAGCGCCGTTCCGGGCATGCGGTGAATCAGGCCGCCCAACTGCTCCATGTCGCGCTGCCCGGTTGCCGTGAGCACGGCGCCGGCGCCGAAAAAGAGCAGGCTCTTGAAGAGGGAATGGTTCAAGACATGGAACAGGCCCGCCGTCATGGCGAGCGCCGCCGCCCAGGCCATGCCCTGAGCCTTGAAGGCCAAGGCCAGGCCGAGGCTCACGAATACAAGGCCGATATTTTCGATCGTCGAATAGGCCAGCACCCGTTTGATGTCGCGCTGCATGAGCGCATAGAGGAGGCCGAGCACGCAGCTTGCACCGCCCGCGGCGAGCACCGGGATGGCCCACCACCACGCCGGCGGTCCGAGGAGCTCGAAGACGATCCGCACGAAGCCATAGACGGCGACCTTGGTCATCACGCCGCTCATTAGGGCGGACACATGGCTCGGCGCTGCCGGGTGAGCCAGAGGCAGCCAGGCATGCAGCGGCACGAGCCCGGCCTTCGAGCCCGTGCCCAGGAGCGCGAAGACGAGCACGAGCGCCGCGAGCCCTGCCGAGGGGTGGCTCGCGCGGATCTGCTCGAAGCCGTAGAGGCCGTCCGGGCCCGCCAGCAGGCCGAAGGCGAGCAGCAGCAGGAGCGTGCCGAAGCTCGCCATCACCAGATAGACATATGCGGCTTGGACGTTCTCCCGCACCCGGTGATGCGCCATGACCAGTGCCCAGGACGATAGCGACATGAACTCCCAGGAGATCAGGAAGCTGAAGGCATCGTCGGCGATAAGGACGAGATTCATACCGGCGAGGAAGGCCGGATAGAATGGCAGGACGCGCCATGGTGCATCCTCATGCCTGCCATAGCCGAGCGCGAAAGTACTCGCCGCGGCGGCCCCCAAATCGATGACGAACAGGAAGAACGCCGAGAGCGTGTCGATGCGGAAATGCGCTCCGATCCAAGGAAGGCCGAGCGGCAAGGTGGCGATCGATGCGGAGGCGGGATCGGTGATGAGCTTCCCGAGAGCCGCGGCGCAGGCGATCGCCGAAACGCCGAGGCAAGCCCCATAGACGAGGTAGCCGCCGAGCTCCCGCCGACCGATGGCGACGCCGAGCACCGCGACCACGAGAAGCGCGGCCACGCAGGCGAGGATGATCTGGACGACCATCGCTC
>JBIOEK010000397.1:0-4097 GCA_044445925.1 Hyphomicrobiales bacterium | reverse complement strand
TCGTTCAAGGCGACGGCGCGCGCATAGAGGTCGCCCTCGCCCGCAGCGATCAGCGCGAACTTCAACGAGGAGGCGACCTCGCGCCTGCCGGCCGGCGCCAGTCTATCGATCAAGGCGCGCGTCGCCTCGTCGCGATGCGAGCGGCTCTCGAGCGAAAGCGGGCCAGCGGGCGGGACCGTCCGCACCTCGAGCGGCCGGCGCGGCGCCACTTTGCCCGCAACGCCGTCGGCGCCAACCGCCATCTCGAAGGCTCCGCCCGGCGTGCTGCCGGCGAAGAGCCGTCCGAGCGCCGGCGCATGTACGACGCCGGCGATGGCGCGGCCGCCCGCGACGAGGGCGATGTTCACGGTGAATTCGGGCGAGCCGCGCAGGAAGTCGCGCGTGCCGTCGAGCGGGTCGACGAGGATCAGCGCGTCGGGGAGAGCCTCTTCGGGCGCCTGGCGATCGCCTTCCTCGCCGATGACGAGCAGGCCCGGCAAGGCCTTGCCGAGGTGCTGGCGGATCACCTCCTCGGCGCGCAGATCGGCGGCGGTGACCGGCGATCCGTCCGGCTTGCTGGTCTCGCGCATCCGGCCCTTGGCGAGCGCCATGATCTCGCGCCCCGCCTCGATCGCCGCCTCCGCGAAGGCCTCGACGATGTCGCCCAAATCGAAGCCTTTCAAGCCTTGCTCCCACGGTGTATCAGCATCGAGCCGAATCACACCGGCGGCGCCGGCTCCATCGGCCTTGCCGCCTCGATGGTGACGGATAGGCTTCGTGAGGTTGTGGACGTCCGATGACCGACATCAAACTCGAATCGCTCGATCTCGCGGCCCTGCTGTGCAGCAGGGTCTGCCACGACGTCATCAGCCCGGTCGGCGCCATCGTCAATGGCCTCGAGGTCATGGATCTCGAAAAGGACGAGGCGATGCGCAACGACGCGCTGCGGCTGGTGCGCGAAAGCGCCGGACGGGCCTCCTCGCGGCTGCAATATGCGCGCCTCGCCTTCGGGGCCGGCGGCTCGGCGGGGGCGAGCATCGATCTCGGCGCCGCGCAGACGGTGGCGCGCGGCTATTTCGACGACGAGAAGGCCGAGCTCATCTGGGAGACGCAGCGCCTGTTCCTGCCGAAGAACAAGGTGAAGCTCCTCCTCAACCTGCTCCTGCTCGCCGGTCCCTCCATCCCGCGCGGGGGCAGCATCAAGGTCGTCATCGAGGGCGGGGAGGCGGCAAGCGCCATGACCGTCACGGCAAGCGGGCCGAATGCGCGCATTCCCCCACATGCGGTCGAGCTCCTGGCCGGCATCTCGCCGACCGGCGCCATCGATGCCCACGCCATCCAGCCCTATTATACGGGCCTGATCGCCAGGGCCGCCGAGATGAAGGTCGAGGTTGCGATCGAAGGCGATACGGTGCGGTTCACGGCCACGAGCAACGCCCCGTGATGGGGCGGGAAGCGATGCGGCAGGCGTTGCGCCTGGCCGCGAAGGCCCGCCTGTCGGCGATGGCGCTGGCGATCACGGCAGGCACCTGCCCCGCCTGGGCTGCCGCGGTCACCCATTGCAAGGGAGCCGAGACGGTCGTCTTCTCCTGCTCGACCGGCTCGCGGATCTTGTCGATCTGCGCCTCCAGCAACCTGTCGAAGAATGCCGGCTATCTGCAATATCGCTACGGCCCGCCCGGCAAGCCCGAGCTGGTATTCCCGGAGATGCTGCGGCACCCGGCCGGGCTGTTCACGCCCGGGACCTTGTCGTTCTCGGGCGGAGGCGGCGCCTATCTTAGGTTCAGCAAGCCTCCCTTCGCCTATACGGTCTTCAGCGCCATCGGCAATTGGGGCGCTCGCGGCAAGGCGACGGTGCAAGGGGTCGCGGTGCAGAAGGATGGGGCGGAGTTCGCCAATATTCCCTGCAAGACGGACGGCAATTACGTGGCAGGCGAGCTCGGCCCCGACTACTTCGAGAGGGCGGGGCTGCGCGAGCCGGAATCGGATTTCGACATCCCCGACGCCTTCTTCCCGAAATAGGAGAGGCTCAGCTCAGCCCGACCCGCCGCTGTCGCTGCTGCTCCCTGCATCGCGAGCCCCGCCCTCGTCCGCATCGCCGCGGTCGCGGCGCAGGATGCTCCAGGCCGACAAGGCGAGCCCGGCGGCGATGAAGATCACGACGGCGGCGATGGACCCGATCATCCGCGCCGCCCCGATCGCCGTTTCCGACGAGGTGATCCAGGTTTCGCCATCGCGCCTTTCGTCGTGGTGCATGCCGCAAGGCGTGGCGGCGACCGCCCCGCCCGAACATGCGTCGCTCCGCGGCAATGCGAGCACAGTCCCGCGAATCGGTCAATGAGAAGCAGGCGCGCTCTCGGCGATGGCGAGGAAGTCCGCGGCCTTCAGGCTCGCGCCGCCGACCAGCGCGCCCCCGACATGCTCGAGGGCGAGGATGTCGCGCGCATTCCCCGGCTTGACCGAACCGCCATAGAGGATGGGCGTCCTCGAGGCGCCATCCGGGCCGAGTATCGATCCGAGCTCGCGGGCGATGAAGCCGTGCACCTCCGCGATGTTGGCGAGCGTCGGGGTTAGGCCGGTGCCGATCGCCCAGACGGGCTCATAGGCGATCACGACGGGGGCGTCGTCCGCGTCCTTGGGCACCGAACCCGTGAGCTGGTGCTTGATGATCACAAGCGTCCGGCCGGCCTCGCGATCGCTGTTCGTCTCGCCGACGCAGATGATCGGCGTCAGGCCTGCGCGCTGCGCCGCCTGCGCCTTGGATTTCACGTCGCCATCCGTCTCGGCGAAATAGCTGCGCCTTTCGGAATGGCCGACGATGACGCTCGTGGCGCCGCAATCGGCGAGCATCTCGGCCGAAATCTCGCCCGTGAAGGCGCCGCTCGCCTCGACATGGCAATCCTGCGCCCCGATGCCGATGCCGGTTCCGAGCGCTGCATTCGCCGCAAGATGCACTAAGGTCGTGGGCGGGCAGATGACGAGATCGCAGGCGCGGCGCAGCCTCGCCTCATAGCCCTGTGCCATCAGGGCGATCTCGGACAAGGAGCGACGCAGCCCGTTCATCTTCCAATTGCCGACGATCAACCGGCGCAGCTTTGTCGGCATGGGACGCTCCTCATCCTGCCTTAAGAGGTGCGAAGCGGCCTAGCAGGGCCATGCGGCTCGAGCAACGGCGTTGCAAACGCGATGGCCACCCCCGCCATCGCGCCGGCGGAGGGAAAGGTGTGGATGGCCGCACCAAGTGCGGCCATGACGGCAAAGAGGAGCCCCTCACATGAGGAAGGGCAGGAGCGCCGGCGTAACGCGCCGGTAATCTCGATATTGCGCACCGAAGGCCTGCTCCATCAGGGCATCCTCCGCCTTGACGCGGTTCATGAGGGCGAAAAGCGCCAGGGCGAAGCCGATGAGGGCGCGCCATTCCCCGATCGAGACGGCGGAGCCGAGGATGGCGAGCAGCAGGCCCGAATAGATCGGGTGACGCACCAGGGCGTAGGGGCCGCTGCGGATCAGCGTGTGGCCGGTCTTCAAGGCGACCGCGCCGCTCCAATTTCCGCCGAGATGGCGTCGCGCCCAGACCGCGAAGGCAAGCCCGCAAGCGACGAGCGCCACGCCGAGCCAGGCGAGGAGAATTTCGTCCGGCAGGAAGCGGCGGCCGAGCAGCGGCGGCCAGAATCTCGGGAAGGACAGCAAGATGGCGCAGACGAGGAGCGGCCCGACATGGAGGGCACGCGCCCATGGCGTCTCCCGGCGCAAGGTCGTCTTGGCGGTGCGGGCAGCGACGAACCAGTAGACCAGCCAGGAGAGCCAAAGCGCCGCGACGATGATGGCTTGAACGCGGCTCATTGGTCTCTTGGATCAGCGGCGTGCGCCGTCTTCCTTCTCCCGCCGCCCTGACTCTTGCGGAAATGCACCTGCCCTACCCTCAGGGCCGCACTCGGCGTGGCCATACCGAGGCGTGGGTGGCTCGGCCTAGCCCCATAAGCACTAACATAAGACGGCTCCCTTCCCCGGAAGCGTGGAGCGAGGACGAAGTCCGACGCGGAAGGCTGTCCGGGGTCCAGAGCCAAGACGCACGGGCGCGGCTGCCCCTCATGACCCTCGAGACATAATGTGCTTCG
>JBIOEK010000396.1:0-4116 GCA_044445925.1 Hyphomicrobiales bacterium | reverse complement strand
GCTAAGAACCTTGTTCTACCGCACCGACAAGAACGATCACGGCCTCCCGCATAATCCATTCAAGGCGATCGTGGCGCCGCGCCCCATCGGCTGGATCAGCGCCATGAGCCGCAAGGGCGAGATCAACCTCTCGCCCTATTCCTACTTCAACGCGGTCGGCGATCGGCCGCCGGTGGTCGTCTTCTCCTCGGAGGGCATGAAGGACGCGGCGAGCTTCGTCGAGGAGACCGGCGAGTTCGTCTGCAATTTCGTGACCTATGAGCTGCGCGAGAAGATGAACCTCACCTCCGCGCCCCTGCCGCGCGGCGAGAACGAGATGATCTTCGCGGGATTGACGCCCGCGCCTTGCGTCCTCGTCAAGCCGCCGCGCGTCGCCGAAGCCCCGGCCGCGCTCGAATGCAAGCTATTGCAGATCGTGCGGCTGAAATCGCTCGAGGGCGCACCCCTCAACAATCATCTGGTCGTCGGCCAGGTGGTCGGCGTTCATATCGACGAGAAATTCATAAAAGAAGGGCGCTTCGACACGCTCGCCGCGCATCCGATCATGCGCATGGGCTATCACGACTACGCGGTCGGCACCGAAGGCTTCACCATGGTGCGGCCGGGAGGCTGAGGGTCAGGCCAATTCCGCGGCCTTCGCCGCGGCCAACAGCCGCTCGGCCCGCTTGATATGCGGGCGGTCGACCATCTCGCCGTCGATTCCGAGCACGCCGGCATCGGGATTTTTGGCAAAGGCGTCGACGATGGCGCGCGCCCGGGCGATCGCCTGCGCGGATGGGGTGAAGCTCGCATTGATCGTTCCGACCTGATCCGGGTGGATGGCGAGCTTGCCCGTGAAGCCGTCGCGCCGCGCCGCCTCGCATTCGCGAACGAGCCCCGCCTTGTCGCGGAAATTGGTGAAGACCGTATCGATCGGCGCAACCTCGGATGCGGTCGCGGCGAACAGCGCCAAGGCGCGCGCCAGGCGATACGGGTCCGTGTAGGTGCCGTCCGTCAGCCGGATGCTCGAGGCGCCGATATCGGCCGAGAGATCCTCCGCCCCCCAGGTCAAGCCCGACAGGCGTCGGCTGGCGCCCGCATAGCTCCCCATCTTGAAGAGGGCGGCGGCGCTCTCGGTGGCGATCGGCAGGATGGCGATGGCGCCGTCGGGCAGGTCGCACTCCGCTTCGCGCACCGCGAGCTTCGTCGACAAATGCATGAGGTCTTGGCCGCCCCGCGCCTTGGGCAGCATGATGCCGTCGGGCTGAGCCGGGATCACCACGTCGAGATCGGCCTCGATCAAGCCCGAATCGAGAGGGTTGACGCGCACATAGATGAGCGGTCGCGTCTTGGCCTTATGGGCGGCTTCGATGGCGGAGCAGGCGGTCCGCCGCGCAGCCTCCTTGGCGGACGGCGCGATCGAATCCTCGAGATCGAGGATCAGCGCGTCGGCGCCGCAGACCATCGCTCTTGCGAATTTCTTCTCGCTGTCGCCCGGGACGAAGAGCAGGGAGCGCATGGCGGGTCATTCCTGGTGATCTGAGCCGATCCGAACGGGTCGCTTCGATCCTGGATGGGTCAGGCCGGCGAAATTTGCAAGGATCGGGCCGCCCGCAGCGCCGCCGAGTATTCGAGCATCGGCGAGCGCCGCATCGGCGCGAGATGGCGCTGCATCTGATCGGAGAGGATTGATCGATTGTCCCGCCGCTGTCGGCATCATTGGCCGGCGTGCTCGATCTGTGCCTTGATCAACAAGATCTCGGTCTCGTGGGTCACCGTCAGATGCCGCCAGCGCTCCGGCGCCATGTCGGGCGCGCGCTCGGCGATCAGCGACACCCTGCATTCCTGTCCTCCCGAGCCCTGCGGCTCGAGCCCCGCGACCCTTGCCGTGATGCGCGGCATCAGTCGATCGAGCGCAGGCCCGACATGATAGGTCACGGCGAGCTCCGACGGATTGGCTTCGATGCGCACGAACAGGGCCTTGCCGTCGAACAGCGAATGTCCGACGAACAGATCATCGCCTGCTGCCTTCGTGCCGAAGCAACCGAGCGCCCAGCGGCCAAGCGACGGCCCATCCGCCAGGAAGGCGAAGGCCGCCTGGGGGGAGGCGCGCACCATCTCGCTTGCGGTGTGGACGGGCCCTCGCCGCACCTTACCCTTGCGCGCCGTAACCTCGATCTCGACTCGCGCGCCCGGAACCGCGAGCGGGCTGCAGATCGTCGTATTGGTGGCGCCCGAGGGGCCGATGCGGTCGCGGATCGCCATCGACACCTCTTCGACATCGGCGGGGTCGGGCACGAAAGCGCGCACCCGCACGATGTCCTCGATCGTCGCTTCTCCTGCGGCGAGCGCCTTCTCGATCGTGTCGATCGCCTGATGGGTCTGCGCGGCCGCGCCTCGCGGCATGGCACCCATCGCGAAATCCACGCCGATCGTTCCGGAGACGAACACCCACTTTCCGTCGACCACCGCACGGCTATAGCCGAAGCGCTCCTCGTAGGAGGAGCCGCTGGAAACGAAGCGGCGTGTCATGACGGCAGCAACGTCCAGCCGCTCCTCTCCAGGCGCACCAGAACGCGCGCGCGACCATTCACGCCGTAGCGTTCGTCCGGCTTGAAGTCGTGGACGGCGTGCGTGACGACGACATCATGGGCGCTGCTCATGGCGTCGCGCCAGCGCCTGCGAAGGGTCCCCATCCTTGCAACTCCCGCAAAATGTGCTTGCCCGGCAACGACCCAAGCCTCGATGGGCAATGCCGTCCTCAGGTTGCCTCACTGTCGGGGCGAGGGCAATCCGTGAGGACCAGCTCCTGTCGGCGCCGCGCTCGGCAGGCTTTCCGGAGCGCCGCGCAAGCGGCTTTCATCGGCGAAGGACGTGCCGAGGCAGGCCTGGCGCGGAGTCCGGCCGCGCCGCGGCTCAATGAATCCGTTTACGCGCCAAGCTTTCTTGCGATAGCTTGACGCGCATAAGGCGCGGTTCGCCGCAGCCCATCGTCACGGAGTGCCCTCGAAGGCAGCGCGCTCCAGCACCGGAGGTGTCCATATGATCATGACCCGTCGCGGCCTCGCGGCCGGCGCCCTCGCCTTGTGCGGCCTTGGCCTCTCGGCTGCGGCGGCGAACGCCGATCCGATCCATATCGGCATCGCCCAATGGGGCCGCCATCCGCAGCTCGACGCGGTGAACAGCAATTTCAGGGCGGAGCTCGCCAGGCAAGGCTATGTGGAAGGCAAGGATGTGATCTATGATTGGGAGGTCGCGAATTTCGACGCGTCTATCCTGCCGCAAATCCTCAACAAGCTGAAATCCTCGAGCCCGAAGCTGATCATGACCATCTCGACGCCGGTGGCCCAATCGGCGAAGCAGTCGTTGAAGGGCTCCGGGATCCCGATCGTCTTCGCCGCCATCACGGATCCGATCAAGGCGAAGCTCGTGGCGGATTGGGACCATGGCGCCGACGACATGACCGGCTCGTCCGACCAGCAGAACGCCGCCTCGATCATCGATTTCACGCAAAAGCTGATCCCCGGGATCAAGAAGCTCGGCATGCTCTATAATCCGGGCGAGGACAACAACCTCTCGGTCCTGGAACGGTTGAAGGCCGCGGCGACGCCGGCCGGCATCGAGATCGTCGAGGTCGGATGCGACAACGCGGCCGATATCCCGATCCGCACCGCCTCGCTGAAGGGTCGCGTGGAGGCGGTGTTCGTGCCATCCGGGGGGATGATGCAGCCGGCGATCCCGGCGATCTCGGCTTCGGCCGGGCAGATCGCGCTTCCCATCATCAACTCATCGGCGGTTGCCGCGCGCGATGGGCTCGTCCTCGCCGGCTATGAGGTGAACTATGACGAGGTCGGGCGGGAGGCGGGCAACATCGCCGTAAAGATCCTGAAAGGGGCCAAGACCTCGGATATCCCGCCGGTGCGTGTCGGCAAGGACGATTTCAAGGTCGTCGTCAGCGCCCGGCAGCTCAAGAAGCTGAACATGACGCTGCCCGCGGCGCTCGCCAATTGCAACTGCGTGGTCGAGTGAAGCTTCGGCGCTGGGCGCTCACCCATGGTGCGCAGAGCCGTGGTCTCGGCACCCTCTCCCGCGAGGGGAGAGGGAAGAGCGCCCAGCGCAGATGTGTGAATCTCACAG
>JBIOEK010000395.1:0-4126 GCA_044445925.1 Hyphomicrobiales bacterium | reverse complement strand
TCGAGGGCAATGGATCAGCGGACAACATCAGGGCCAGCGGGAACCCTAATTCCCGCGCTCAAAGGCCGAAGACATGACCGCATCCCCGATTCCAAGCAACACTTCAAAAAGACCCTTGACAGCGGGTGCCGTCCAGACATGACACGTACCACTTTCCCCAATTCTCACGCGCAAGCTTGAGGATCCGCACGCATGGGTAAGACGGCGGGCCGAAAGCCTGCTTTTGTCTACCCTCGGCGGGCTTTCTTGCGCCCCTTCCCGGCATCGCGCGCCAGCAATCTCGCGACCGAGCTTTCGGTCGCGGCGAGGTGCTGGTCCATGGCCGCCCCGAGACATAGACGCTCGATGCCGCGCCGCGTCGCCATCAGGTCGGCAAGCTCCGGCAGGGAAGCCTCGCTGACGCGCGAGCCGCGATTGCTCTCAAGCTCGATGTCTTATTATATCAAGCTCGGCTCGCAGTTCAGGGATGCGGAGTTCAGGGATGGAGAAGCAGCTGCCGGCATTCTCGCTGGCGACCATCGAGGGGCCTGAGGGCGCCATCGCCTGCATCGAGGTCGCGGACCGGCTCTATCGCCTCGAGCCTGCGCTCGCCCGTGTCGGCCTTCATGGAATGACGACGCTCATCGGTTTGTTCGCCGATTGGGACCGCTCGCTGGCAGCGCTCGAGGCCGCCGCGCAGCGTGTCGAGCCGGCCGACCTCGCGCCTCCCGGCCAGCGCCTCGCGCCCTTGCTCTATCCCGGCAAGATCTTGTGCGCCGGCGCCAATTATTTCGATCACCTCGCCGAGATGGGCATGCCGGGGGCCAAGAAGGAGGATCAGCGCTTGTTCTTCTTCATGAAGCCGCCGCGCAACGCCGTGGTCGGAGAAGGGGCGAGCGTCCGCATGCCGATCGGCACCAAGGCTTTCGACTGGGAGATCGAGCTCGCGGCCGTGATCGGCAAGCGGGCCCGCAATGTCGAGGCCTTGGGCGCGCTCGAGCATGTCGCCGCCTACACGGTCGCCATCGATTTCTCGGCCCGCGATCACAACCGGGCGCCCGAAACCTTCTACAAGCTTGACTGGGTCGCCGGAAAGGCCAACGACACCTGTTGCCCGCTCGGCCCGCGTCTCGTGCCGGCCGCCGCCATCCCCGATCCGCAGGATGTCGGCCTTAAGCTCAAGGTGAATGGCGAGCTCAAGCAGAACGCGCGGACGAGCGGCATGATCTTCTCGCTCGCCGAGCAGATCGCCATCGCCTCGCGCATCATGACGCTCGATCCGGGCGACGTGCTCCTGACCGGAACGCCGGCGGGCGTCGGGGTTCCCAAGCAGACCTTCCTCAAGGTCGGCGACCGGGTGGACGCAAAGATCGAAGGTATCGGCAAATTGTCGATCGTCATTCAGCCATCGGCCTGAGCGCCATCAGGAAGGCTGCGGAAACAGAGGGAGAGCAGGGATGCTGACACGACGCTTAGCCATGGCGGGCGCCCTGGCGCTGCCCTTTGCGGCGCCCGGAGCCAAGGCGCAGGCCTCGACGCAGATCCGCATCTCGACCGCGGCGCCGCCCTCGGACTTCCTGGCCAAGGCCTTGGAGCAGCTCAAGGCGGATGTGGAGGCTGCCTCGGTCGGCCTCAGCGTCAGCGTGCATCCCGCCTCGACCCTGTTCAAACAGGGCACCGAGGTGCCGGCCCTGCAGCGCGGCAACCTCGAGATGAGCACGATGACCGCCTTCGAGGTGGCGCAGCAAATGCCCGAGCTCGGCTTCTTCAACCGCGGCTATCTGTTCCGCGACCACGACCATCTGAGGCGCGTCTTCGACGGCAGGATGGGGGACGAGTACCGCGGCGTCGTGTCGCAGAAGATGGGGATCGAGATCCTGGCGACGCACTATCTCGGCACGCGCCAGGTCAATCTCCGGCAGAAGCGGCTCGTGAAGGGCCCGGCCGATCTTGCGGGCCTCAAGATGCGCATGCCCGCCGGCCCCGAATGGCTGCTGCTCGGCAGGGCGCTCGGCGTCAATCCGGTGCCGCTCGGCATGCCCGAACTCTATCTGGCGTTGAAGACCGGCACCGTGGACGGCCAGGAAAATCCGCTGTCCATTCTCAGCGCCGCCAAGCTTTATGAAGTGACGGAGCAGGTGATCTTGACCGCGCATATGCTGCAGCCCGTATTCTTCGCCATAGCCAAGCCGGTCTGGGAAAAGCTCAACGCCGATCAAAGGAAGGTGCTCGAGGCATCGGCGCTCGCGGCCGCCGAGGCCGGCGATGAGGGCCGCCTGGCCGATGAGGCGACCATCGCGCAGGCGCTCAAGGCGCGCGGCCTTTCGGTCGAGGCGGTCGACCTCGCAGCCTTCCGGGATGCGGCGGATCGCGTCTATGCCGGCGCTGACGTTGCCAAGAGCTGGGACCCAGCCTGGTTCAAGCGGGTCCTCGACGCCTGAACGGCATGATGGGCGCGCCGTCGGACGCAAGCGGACACACATCCGCCGACGACTTAGCGAAGCCAGGCCCGTTCGCCTCGCGCTTGCGGGGCTTCGCCGAATGGGTTGGCCGGGCGATGTTCGGACTCGTCTTCCTGATCTTCAACTACAAGATCGTCACGCGTTACATCGGGCGCGAGGAGGCGGTCTGGGCGGACGAGGTCTCGGTGATCTTGTTCATCTGGATCATCTTCTGGGCCAACGCCTTCCTGCTGCGCGACAAGCAGCAGATCACCTTCGATCTCTGCTATCGGCCGCTGCCTGATGGGGCAAAGCGCGCCTTCAGCCTCGCGCGGCATCTCATGATCGGCGGCATCTTCCTCTGGGCGCTGCCCGGATCGCTCGACTACATCCTGTTTCTCTGGCGCGAGCGGACGCCGGTCCTCGGCCTGCCGCTCGACTACGTCTATTCGTGCTTTGGCCTCTTCCTCGTCGCCGCCATCGCGCGCTCCTTCGTCGCCGCCGCGAAGCTGCTCGGGCCGAGATGGCGAATTGAGCTCTAGCGCGTGATCCCGAAAAGTGGTCCCACTTTTCGGATCAGATTACGCGCCAAAACAAAGAGATAGAAGCGCGATGCTGGCTCGATCCAAAGGCATCCCGCTCTAGAGGCTCGTCTGCATGTCGCAAGGCCTATGGGTCCTGTTGGGAGTATTCACGGCCGCTGCCGTGCTCGGCGGTCCTCTTGTACTGTCGATGCTCGCCGCTGTCTTTGCCTACCTCGTCTCGACCCATCAGGATGTGGGGGTGGTGGTCGTCGAGACGATGTACGGTCTCTACAACAGCTATCTCTTGATCGCCGTCCCGCTTTTCATCTTCGTCGCCAATGTCATGAATGCGAGCGGCGTGATCGAGCGGCTCCTCGCCTTCGGCGCGGCGATGGTCGGCCACCTGCCCGGAGGGCTGGCGCAGGTCAATGTGGTCTCGAACCTGATCTTCTCGGGCATGAGCGGCAGCGCCGTCGCGGACGCATCCGGGCCAGGGCTCGTCGTGGCGCGCATGATGACCAAGAATGGGCGTTATCCGCGCGGTTTCGCGGCGGCGACCTCGATCGTTTCGGCGACGCTCGGGCCGCTGATGCCGACCTCGATCCCGATGATCTTCTACGCCTTGATCGCCAATGCCTCGGTCGGCGCCATGTTCCTCGGCGGCCTGGTTCCGGCCGGGCTGATGGCTACGGCATTGATGCTCGTCATTGCCATCATGGCGCGCCGCCGCGACTTTCCGCGCGAGGCGCGGTTGAGCTGGGCGAAGACGCTTCCCGTGTTCGCTCGCGCTCTCTTGCCGCTGTGCTTGCCGGGCCTGCTTCTCGGGCTGATCTATTCGGGCGTGACGACCCCGACCGAAGCCGCGGCCATCGCTGCGAGCTACGCGCTGGCGCTCGCCATCATCGTGTATCGCTCGCTCGCTCTGACGCAATTGCTCACGGTGATCTCGGACACCGTGCGCGCCACCGCCATGATCGCGGTGATCATGGCCGGCGCCTTCGTGTTCAACTACGCCGTCGCCGATGAAGGCGTTCCGCAGCTGATCCAGGCGAGCTTCGTCGAATGGCGGCTGTCGCCGATCGGCTTCCTGCTTTGCGTCGATCTCCTCATGCTGCTGCTCGCCGTCGTGCTCGACGAAGTGACGATCCTCCTCGTCATCGTGCCGCTGCTCATTCCCATCGC
>JBIOEK010000394.1:0-4127 GCA_044445925.1 Hyphomicrobiales bacterium | reverse complement strand
GTCCGGCATGTGCTCGCGCATATAGTTCACGCCGACATTCATGAGCTCGACGGCATCGAGCGCGCTGCGGCCGAGATGGGGCGCTGCCGCCGCATGGGAGGAGCGCCCGATGAAGGTGAAGTCGATGCGGGTATTGGCGAGGGATTCTGGTTCATTGACGCCCGAGAACGAGGCGGGATGCCAGGAGATGGCGATGTCCACATCCTCGAAGGCCCCGGCGCGCACCATGAAGCCCTTGGCAGCGCCGCCTTCCTCCGCCGGGCAGCCGTAATAGCGCACCCGGCCCTTGAGGCCGTTCTTCGCAAGATAGTCCTTGACGGCGGTCGCCGCGAGCAGCGAGGCCGAGCCCAGCAGGTTGTGGCCGCAGCCATGGCCGTTGCCATTCGGCTCGGCGGGGCGCGGCTCGGCAAGGCCCGCCTCCTGGCTGAGGCCGGGCAGCGCGTCATATTCGCCGAGGATGGCGATCACCGGGCCGCCTTCGCCGGCCTCCCCGATCACCGCCGTCGGAATCCCCGCGACGTCGCGGGTCACGCGAAAACCTTCCGCCTCGAGCGCGGCGACATGCTCGGCGCAGGAGCGCGTCTCGGTGTAGCAGAGCTCCGGCATGCCCCAGATCCGGTCGCTCAAGGCAATGAAGCTGTCCTTCTTGGCGTCAACGAAACGCCAGATTTCCTCGGAATTCCGCATGGTCGATAGGCTCCCTTCGTGTCTTCAAGAACGTGATGCAGCGGTTTGCGGCCGGCGTCCAGCCCGCCGCGCGCTCGGCGAAGTCCCGCCACCCGCCGTCGGCGCTCAGACCTTCCACTCGAAGAGCGCAGGCTTAGCGAGGCGACCGCTCGACGATTTGCGCTTGCCCTTTTCCCTGATCGCGGTGAATTTGCTCGTGTCGCCGAGTCTTGGACATCGCCGGCTCGATCTAAAGGGTTCGCTTCGGAATGCAGAGATTTTCGGCACTCACGCTGCTTCGGCAGGCCTTCACCGGCCATAGGGGCTGGCAGGCGCAGTGGCGGTCACCCGAGCCGAAGCCCACCTATGACGCCGTCATCATCGGGGGCGGGGGCCACGGCCTCGCCACCGCCTATTATCTCGCCTCGGAGTTCGGCCTTTCCAATGTCGCCGTCCTCGAGAAAGGCTGGATCGGGGGCGGCAATACGGGGCGCAACACCACCATCATCCGCTCGAACTACCTGTTCGACGAGAGTGCCGCCCTCTACGACCATGCCGTCAAGCTGTGGGAAGGCCTGTCGCAAGAGCTGAACTACAACGTCATGTTCTCGCAGCGCGGCGTGATGATGCTCGCCCATAACACCCATGATCGGCAGAGCCTCCAGCGCCACATCCATTCGAACCGCCTCAACGGCGTCGACAATGAATGGCTCACGCCCGAGGCTGCGAAGGCGTTCTGCCCGCCCCTCAACATCGACGCCTCGATGCGCTATCCGGTCATCGGCGCGGCCTTGCAGCGCCGAGGCGGCGTGGCGCGTCATGACGCCGTCGCCTGGGGCTATGCTCGAGGAGCCGACGCGCTCGGCGTCGACATCTTGCAGAATTGCGAGGTCAAGGCGATCCGCCGCGGCCTCGCCGGCGCGGTCGAGGCCGTCGAGACCACGCGCGGTGTGATCGAGACGCGCAAGGTCGGCGTGGTCGCGGCCGGCAATACCTCGACCGTCATGGCCATGGCCGATCTGCGCATGCCGCTCGAAAGCTACCCGCTGCAGGCGCTGGTTTCGGAGCCGGTGAAGCCGGTCTTCCCCTGCGTCGTCATGTCGAACACCATCCACGCCTATATCAGCCAGTCCGACAAGGGCGAGCTGGTCATCGGTGCGGGCACCGACGCCTATGTTTCCTATACGCAGCGCGGCGGGCTGCATGTCCCGGTGCACACGTTGGAGGCGATCTGCGAGCTGTTCCCGATGTTCCGGCGGCTGCGGATGCTGCGCAATTGGGGCGGCATCGTCGACGTCACTCCGGACCGCTCCCCGATCATCGGCAAGACGCCGGTAGTGGGCCTCTACGTCAATTGCGGCTGGGGCACTGGCGGCTTCAAGGCGACGCCGGGCTCCGGCCATCTCTTCGCCTTTACGATCGCCAAGGACGAGCCGCACGCCATCAACGCGCCCTTCAGCCTCGCCCGGTTCCGGGACGGGTATCTGATCGACGAGGCGGCCGCCGCCGCCGTCGCGCATTGATAGGGGGAGCATAGGTACGATGCTGCTGATCGAGTGCCCCTTCTGCGGCAAGCGCCCGGAGCTCGAATTCCGCTATGGCGGGGAGGCGCATATCGCCCGCCCCTCGGATCCGGCCACGCTCGGCGACGAAGCCTGGGCGCAATTCCTCTATGCGCGCAGCAATCCGCGCGGCCTGCATGCCGAACGCTGGCGGCATGTGCATGGCTGCGGGCGCTTCTTCAACGCACTGCGCGACACCACGAATGACCGTTTCACCTCGACCTACAAGATCGGCGAAGAGAAGCCCAAGCAAAGCGAGAGCGGGAGCGAATGATGCCCGTTCCGGATGTGCAGATGGAATCTTGGTGTCATTCCCGGCGAGGGAAGCCCTCGCGGCAAGGAGATGGACCTCCTTGCCTCGCCCCGGACTTTCGTTCGCGGCTCGCCGGGGATGACACCCGGTCTCGCGAAGCTCGTGCCTTCGAGAGGCGCCGCAATACTGCGGCAAAGGATCAGCTTGGGAAAGCCGGCAGATGACCTCCTTTCGCCTTGCCGCGGGCGGCCGCGTCGATCGGGGAAAGCCGCTGCGCTTCAGCTTCGACGGCAGACCCTATATGGGGCTCGCGGGGGACACGCTCGCCTCGGCCTTGCTGGCGAATGGCGTGCATCTCGTCGGCCGCTCGTTCAAATACCACCGCCCGCGCGGCATTCTATCGGCGGGCTCGGACGAGCCGAACGCGCTCGTCGGCGTCGGCTCCGAGCCGCGCTTCACGCCCAATCTGCGCGCCACCCAGGTCGAGCTTCACGAGGGCCTCGTGGCGCAAACTCAGAACCGCTGGCCCTCGCTCGGATACGATCTCGGAGCCGTGAACGATATCCTGTCGCCCCTCTTCCCCGCGGGCTTCTACTACAAGACCTTCATGTGGCCGAAATCGGCTTGGAAGCGCCTCTACGAGCCGAAGATCCGCGCCATGGCCGGGCTCGGGATTGCGCCGACTTCCGCAGATCCCGACCGCTATGCCCAGCGCTACGCCCATTGTGACGTTCTCGTCGTCGGGGCCGGTCCTTCGGGCATCGCCGCCGCGCTCGCGGCCGAAGCGCATGGCGCCCGCGTCATCCTCTGCGACGAGCAGGCCGAGCTCGGCGGCTCGCTGCTCGCCGAGACATCCGCGGTGATCGAGGGCAAGCAGGCCACGGCCTGGCTCGCCGACACGCTCGCCAAGCTGTCCCCTTCGGGCAGCGTCACCCTGCTGCCGCGCACGACCGCCTTCGGTTATTTCGCGCATAACATGCTGGGGCTCGCCGAGCGTCTCGGCGACCACCTGCCCGATCATGGGGAAGGCCACCCGCGCGAGCGGGTCTGGCAGGTGCGAGCCAAGGAGGTCGTGCTGGCGACCGGCGCCCATGAACGTCCCCTGGTGTTTCCCGACAATGACCGGCCGGGCATCATGCTGGCGGATGCGGCGCGCATCTATGCGACGCGCTACGGCGTCAGGCCCGGAACCAAAGCTGTCATCGCCACGGCCCATGACGAGGCCTATCGGGCGGCGATCGACCTCGCCGCGGCAGGCGTCGCCGTCGCTGCCATCGTCGATCTGCGCGAGGAGGTCGAGGGCCCGCTGCCCGAGCAAGCCCGGGCGGCGGGGCTGCGCCTGCTCAAGGCCCATACGGTCTGCGCGACGGCCGGACGGCGGCGCTTGTCCTCGGTCGAAGTCGCGTATCGGCGCAGCGACGGATCCCTGGGCAAGCGCGAGCGCATCGCCTGCGATCTCCTGGCCATGTGCGGCGGCTTCACGCCGAGCATCCACCTGTTCTCGCAGTCGCGCGGCAGGCCGCGCTTCGAGGCGCGGCTGAACGCCTTTCTCCCCGACATCTCGGCGGAGCGCGAACGCTCGGCCGGCGCCTGCCGCGGCGAGGTCGATCGCCGCCCGATAGGCCTCGTCATGGGCCGTGGCGATG
>JBIOEK010000393.1:0-4142 GCA_044445925.1 Hyphomicrobiales bacterium | reverse complement strand
GCCGGGAGCGCCGTGGTCACCAACAACAGCTTCGCCCGCTCGCGCCGCGGCGCCATCGTGGGCATGGCCTATGACAAGATCGTCGCCTCCGACCTCATCGCGCAAGCCGCGAGCTATCCGCAGTTGACCATCGCGGGCAACGTGCTGCGCTAAGCTCCCCCTCAGGCCGCCGCCGAGCGGTACCTCGCATGCGACTGGGCGATGAAGGCCGTGATCCCCGCCGCCGATTGCGGCCTCGAGATCAGGAAGCCTTGCGCTTCCTCGCAGCCCGAGGCGCGCAGGCGGGTGAGCTGGTCCTGCGTCTCGACGCCCTCGGCCGTCACCCCGACCCCGAGCTCGCCCGCAAGGCCGATCAAGGCACCCACGATGGCTTGGCTCTCCGTATGGGTGGAGAGATCGCGCACGAAGGAACGATCGATCTTGATCTTGTCGAAGGGCAATTTGCGCAGATAGCTCAGCGAGGAATAGCCGGTGCCGAAATCGTCGAGCGCGATCCTCACCCCCATCCGCCGCAAGGCGCTGAGGATGTCGAGCGCCCGGTCCATTTCCGAGATGAGGACCGTCTCGGTCACCTCGAGCTCCAGCCGCTCGGGCTTTAGCCCGCTCTCGGCGAGCGCCTGCTCGACGGTCGCGACGATGCCCGGGCTGTGAAACTGCACGGCCGACAGGTTCACGGCGATGCCGATGCGCTCGGGCCAGGTGACCGCCTGCTTGCAGGCCTCGCGGATCACCCATTCGCCGATCGGGTGGATGAGGCCGGTTTCCTCGGCCAGCGGAATGAAATCCAGGGGCTGCACCATCCCGCGCGTCGGATGGTTCCAGCGCAGCAGGGCCTCGCAGCTCTTGATCTCGCCGTCGCCGAGATCGATGAGCGGCTGAAAGACGAGCATCAGCTCTCCATTGGGGAGGGCGGCACGCAGATCGATCTCGAGCGCTCGTCGCTCCTTCGCCATGGCGTCCATGCCGGGCTCGAAGAAGCGGAAGCCGCCCCGCCCCTCGGCCTTGGCGCGGTAGAGGGCGAGATCGGCATATTTCAACAGCACATGCACGTCGGTCCCGTCCGTGGGGGCGACCGCGATGCCGATGCTCACGCCGGTCGCCACATTGGCGCCGTCGATGAGGGTCTCCATCGACAAGGCTTCGTTCATTGCCTTGGCGAGGGCCGAAATCGCCTCGAGAGACACGGCCTTCGTCTGGATGATGCCGAACTCGTCCCCTCCGAGTCGCGCGACCACGCCCGCCTCGCCCACGCAGGCGCTAAGGCGCTTCGCGGCCTCGACGAGCAGAGCGTCTCCGATGGGATGGCCCTGGGTATCGTTGACCGACTTGAAATGATCGAGATCTAGGCACATCACCGCGAAGGCTGGGCCGCCCTGCGCCAGATGCTGCGCCGCATGTGCGAGCTGCTTGCCGAACCAGGCTCGATTGGGCAGGTCGGTCAGCGAGTCGTAGAGCGCCATTCGCCTGATCTCGGCATCGGCCAGCGAGCCGATGACGTCCCTTTGCCGATCGGATTCGCATTGGGCTACGGCGCGCTCGGCAGCGAGCAGGGCGTGGTCGATGGCGCTGCGCGCCGTCGAGCATGCGAAAATGAACAGAAGCGCTGCGAACAGCGCGTAGAACGGGTCTCCGGTATGAAGCAACGCCACCGTGGAGCCGCCCAAGATGAGATCGGCGAAGATGATTGCCGCGGTCGGCATGCTTCCGAGGGCGAAGGCGCCGGCGCACATCATGCCGGCGCACAAGGTGGCGATGATGAGCTTGGCCTCCGTGGGCGCGCTCTGGAGGAAGAGGATCGGCACCAGGGCCCATAACGTGCCCAGCACCGCCGCATTGGTCACCGTGATCCTGATGGCGCGCCCCGACACGCTGGCTCGCCTCGGCTGGGCTTTGGCCTGCAGCGACCTCGCCAGGACGAGGCCGGCCGGTATGACCACGAACAAGGCCCAGGCGATCACCTTGATGCGATCGTCGGACTGCCATAACGAGGCCACCAGAACCGCCGCATTGAAGATCATGGCCAACATGATCCAGGGCGTATTGCGCAACACCCCGTTGAACTGCTCGGCGCGGATGCGCGCAGCGACAGGCTCCTCAAGCGCCGGACCACCGAAGACGGTGAGATCGCCGGAGACGGCGCGGGCGCAGTAGGAGCGAATTGCGGCAAGCGACATGCGAAACTCCCGATCACGCGACGAATGAACGCCGCAGCGGCACGAACGCTCTTCTGTCTCTTGAGGCACCGCGCGCCCGCACAGCAATTTCACAGGTCGAGTTGACGTTCCGTGAACCTGACGGACGCATTTGGATTGAGCCGCATGCGGCATGCCTGGCCGGCCGAAGCGGGCTCGGCGGCAAAGCACGCGGCCGGCGCGGCATTCGCGTGCTGAATTTCGCGGAAGCTCGCGAAATTCGGTCGATATCGGGCCTATTCGGTGACCGGCAAGCCGGGATTCACCATAAGCGACAAATTCAGGAGGTTGCGCCTTTCCGGCGCGCCGCAAGCTCGCCGACGGCCCGCAGCCTGCCGGTCTCGATGCCGTTCCAATTAACGATCGGCTTGTCCGCATAGGCCGCCACGACCCCAAATTGCTCTTCCGACAGCGGCACGAAGGCCAAGATCAGCGACGCCATTACGGCCTCCGCGGCCCGCCCGGCGCCGTCATCGCATTTCACGGCGATGCCGAGGCCTTGTTCCGGCAAGGCCGCGCAATAGACCCCTTCGGCGCCCGTCTTGGTGAACACCTTGGCGCCGAGGGCCTGCATCACATTCGTGTCGAAGCGACGGCTGCCGGCGACCATGAAGGGCTCGGCCGCCACCGCCTCTCGCAGGCGCTTGGCCGCCGCGGCGCGATCGCCCGAAAGCCCGACGCCGGAGCCGAAACGGGCGAAGGCCGTGGCCAGCCCACGCAGCGGAGACGCATAGGTCGGGATGGAGCATCCGTCGACCCCGCGCGAGGCCTCGCCGAGCTCGACGCCCATCATCTCCTCGAAGATCGCCTTGATCCGGCGTTGCACCGCATGCTCCGGCCGGACATACCCCTTCGGATCAATATTCGTGGCGCAAGCGACGCAGATGAAGCCCGAATGCTTGCCGGAGCAATTATTGTGGAGCGCCGTCGGCTCGCGCCCGGCCGCGGCAAGCTGGCGCGCGGCCTGCTCGTTCGAGGGCCAATGCGTCCCGCATTCGAGGCAGGACATGTCACGCCCGGCCTTGCCGAGCATCGACGCGGCCGCCTCGACGTGACGCGGCTCGCCCGAATGAGAGGAGCAGGCAAGAGCGAGCTCGGCTTGCGTCAATGCGAAACGATCCGCCGCCCCCGTCTCGATCAGGGGCAGCGCCTGCAGCGCCTTGACGGCCGAGCGCGGGAAAACCGCACGTTCCGTGTCGCCGAGCGTCATCACGGCACGCCCATCCGCGTCCATGACGGCCAGCATGCCGCGATGCTCGCTCTCGGTTGAGCCGCCGCGCGTGACTTCGACCAAGACGGGGTCGGCCATCATTGAGCCTTTCGTGGTGCATGAGGCTGGACTATCATCCGGCCTCGAACCTTGACGACACGAACCTTGACGACTTGCCGATGCGAATGCAATCCGCGCAGGCTGCTTACCGCCCCATCTTGCGGCTCCATCTTGCCCCCTCCGTCTTGACCGCCGGTCTTGGTCGCGTATCGGGGGGAGAAGCAGTCCGGCATTGTTGCGAAACGGCAACAGCGCCACCACATCCGGCGTGCCGCGGCTGGCGGCGTGAGAGGCCCTTAGATGCGCGATCCCTACCAGGTGCTGGGCGTGAGCCCGACCGCTAGCGAGGCTGAGGTCAAGAAGGCGTTTCGCCGGCTCGCCAAGCAGCATCACCCCGATCGGAACAAGGAGGACCCGAAGGCGAAGGACAAATTCGCCGAGCTGAACGCCGCCTATGAGATCGTGGGCGACAAGGACAAGCGCAGCAAGTTCGATCGCGGCGAGATCGACGCCGAGGGCAAGGATCGCTTCCAAGGCTTCGCGCCCGGCGGGCGCGGCCCAAGCGGGTTTCGCCAGGGCCGGGGGGCTGAGGGTTTCGAGCATTTCTCCTTCGATTTCGGCGGCCCGGGCGGGGGCGCCAAATCCGGGCCCGGCGGCGCCTCCGGGATGGAGGACATCAT
>JBIOEK010000392.1:0-4161 GCA_044445925.1 Hyphomicrobiales bacterium | reverse complement strand
GTCGGCATCCTTCCGGCCGTCCTCATTCCCAAAGGCACCAAGAAGCTCGACCTCGCCCATAAGTTCATCGATGTCGTCTTATCCTCGGAAGGCCAGAAATGCTTCTCCGAAAAGGCCTATATCGGCTCGGTCAACAAGAACGTGACGCTTTCGGACAAGGTCGCGCAGATCGCACCGACGGGCGAAGCGCTCGACAAGCTCTGGTTCATCGACCCCGATCTTCTTTCGAGGAACCTCGCCGCCTGGACGCGCCGCTGGCAGCGCGAAGTCACCCGCTGAACATTCACCTTTAAGCGAGGCAGCCCTCCGACCCGGCGGCCGCAACGCCAGATGAGCAGCCTGACCTTCGATCGTCTTTCAAAGCGATATGGCGATGTCGAGGTCGTCAAGGAGGTTTCGCTGACGATCGGGGAAGGCGAATTCGTCTCCCTGCTCGGCCCTTCCGGCTGCGGCAAGACGACGATCCTGCGAATGGTCGCTGGCCTCGTCCAGCCGAGCGAAGGCCGCATCCTGATCGGCTCGGACGAGGTCAGTGGCCTGCCGCCGAACAAGCGCGGCATCGGCCTCGTCTTCCAGTCCTATGCGCTGTTTCCTCACCTCACCGCGTTCGACAACATCGCCTTCGGGCTCAGAAGGCAGGGCGTGACGGGCACCAAGCTCGACAAGCAAGTCGGGGACGCGTTGACCATGGTCCGGCTCACCGGCTACGGCGCGCGCTTTCCACGCGAGCTCTCCGGCGGCCAGCAGCAGCGCGTCGCCGTCGCCAGGGCGCTCGCGCCGCGCCCGCGCGTCCTGCTGCTCGACGAGCCATTGTCCAATCTCGATGCGCAATTGCGCGACGAGATGCAGATCGAGCTCAAGCGCCTGCAACGCCGCCTTGGGATCACCACGCTTTTCGTGACGCATGACCAGGGCGAAGCCCTGTCGATGTCGGACCGGGTCTGCGTGCTGGCGCATGGCGCCATGCAGCAATTCGCGACGCCTGAAGAGGTCTATCATCGTCCGGCGACCGCCTTCGTCGCGAGCTTCATCGGCAGGCCGAACAAGCTCGCCGGTATGATCGTCGAAAGGGCGGGAGAAGGCGGCGCGGTGCGCATCGGCTCAGGCCTTTTCCTGCAAGCCGCGAGCCTCTCCGAGCCGGTCGGAAAGCGGGTGGAGGTGATCATCCGGCAGGAGGCGATCCACCTTCATGCGAGCCCGCAACCCATCCCGGGCTGCCTCCAAGGAACGATCCTGGTGCGCTCCTTCAACGGCGCGCGCGTGCAATATCTGGTGCGTGTCGCCGAGGATGTGGAACTGATCGCCGAGACGCCATCGAGCGGCGCCGACGCAGCGCTCGCGGTCGGCGCGCCTGTGTGGCTGGCCTTCGACGCGGCATCGGTCTTCGCCATGCCGGCGGAGGCCGCACCGTGACCAGCGCGCGCAACGGCGCGGCCCTGATCGCCCCGCTGCTGCTGGTGCTAGCTCTGTTCTTTGCGCTGCCCGTCTTGCTGATGCTGCCGACGAGCTTTCGAGAATATGTGCCGGGCGAAGGCATCTCGGCGGGGTCCTGGACGCTCGAGAACTATAGGGCTATCGTCACCGACGACTATTACCGCGAGGTGCTCTGGCGCACGCTCGGGCTCGGATTGGCCGTCACCTGCGCCTGCCTCCTGCTCGGCTATCCCCTCGCCTACCTGATCGCGCGCGGGCCGGCGAAATGGCGGGTGCCTTTGACCCTCCTCGTCATCTTCCCGATGCTGCTCAACCTCGTGGTGCGCTCGTTCGGCTGGATCGTGCTGCTTGCCGGCCATGGGCTCGTCAACAACCTGCTGATCGACCTGAAGCTGATCGGCGCGCCGCTGAAGCTCATGTTCAACCTCACCGGCCTGATGATCGGCCTCACCCATATCTACCTGCCCTTCATGGTGCTGATGCTGGTCGCCGCGCTCCAGAACATCCCCCGCGATGTCGAAGCCGCGGCGGCGACGCTCGGTTCGAGCCGCCTGCACGTCTTCGCATCCGTGACCTTGCCGCTGACGGCGCCAGGCATCCTCGCCGGCTCGATCCTCGTCTTCGTGCTGACGATCAGCGCCTTGGTGACGCCGCGCATGCTGGGCGGCCCGACCTACCAGGTCATGGCGACGCTGATCTACGACGAATACATGCAGACCCTCGACTGGCCGACGGGCTCGGCCCTGGCCTTCGCACTGACGCTCATCGCCACCTCGATCATCTGGCTGTCGAGCCGCATCACCAGACGCTTGGCGGGCATGGCATGAGCGATCAGGCGCCCGGTCGCGCGGTAACGGCCGGCGGGCTCGCCGTGATCGTCTTCCTGCAGCTGCCCGTCATCGTCGTGGTGCTCGCGGCCTTCAGCACCACCTCCTATCTGACCATCCCGCCGCAAGGCTGGACGTTCGCATGGTTCGGGAAGGTGCTCAGCGACCCGACCTATCTGTCCGCCATCCGCATGAGCCTGATCCTCGCGGTCGGCTCGACGACGGTCTCGCTCGTCCTCGGCGTGGCGGGGGCCTATGCGCTCTCCCGCAAGATGCTGCCGGCCTCGGAAGCGCTGACCTCGCTCCTCATGGCGCCACTGGTCATGCCGTCCGTGGTCATCGGCGTCGCCATGCTGCAATTCTACGCCGGCATTGGCTTGCGCGGCAGCCTCGTGGGCCTGCTGCTCGCCCATGTCGTCATCACGGTGCCCTATATCGTCCGCTCGGCGCTCGCGAGCCTCGGAGGCCTCGACGTCTCGCTGGAGGAAGCAGCCAGGGTTCTGGGCGCGACCGGGCTCGAAGCCTTCCGGCTCGTCACCTTGCCGCTCATCCGCCCCGGCCTGATCGCCGGCGCGCTCTTCGCCTTCATCACATCTCTCGACAATGTGCCGGTGACGATCTTCCTGATCAGCGCCAACCAGACGACCCTCCCGGTCCTGATTTTTTCCTCCGTCGAGATGGGCGTCGATCCAAGCGTCGCCGCCATCTCCACCATCCTGATCGTGGTCACCGGGCTGGCCCTGCTGCTCGCCGAGCGGCGGACCGGCTTCCACCGCTTCATCTGAGCCGGAGTCGAGAGCAATGCCGCTGACGAGCAAGGGTTTTCCGCTTTTCCTCACCTTCGACCTCGACGCCGAGACCATGTGGACCGGCCGCGATCCGAGCTACGCAGGCCGGCCTATCCTGATGTCGCAGGGGGCCTATGGCTGGAAGGTCGGCACGACCCGCGTGCTCGACCTGCTCGACCGCTACGGTTTGAAGACGACCTTCTTCATCCCCGGCCTCGTCATCGACCAGCGGCCGGCGCTGATGCAGGAAATCCTCAGGCGAGGCCATGAGATCGCCCATCACAGTTACAGCCACGCCTGGATCCTCAACCTCACGCCCGAGCAGGAGCGCGAGGAGATGGACAAGGGCTTCCAGTCGATCAGGCGGGTCAGCGGACGCGCACCGCGCGGCTGGCGCTCGCCGGCGGCCGAGATCAGCCCCATCACCATGCCGATGCTGGTCGAATACGGCTTCGACTATTCCTCGAACTTCTTCGACGACGATTCGCCCTATCTCCACGATGTCGAGGGTAGGCGCACAAAGATCGTGGAGCTGCCCTTCCGCTGGGTGCTCGATGACGCGCCCTTTTTCCAATACTCGATCGTGCTGCCCGGGCGCACCATGCAGGCGCCATCCGCGCTGCTCGAAGCCTGGAAGGGCGAGTTCGACGTGCTCTACGCGGAGGACCGGATGATGATGGTCGGCATGCACCCCGAGATGATCGGCCAGCCCTCCCGCATCAAGGCGCTGGAGGGCCTGATCGAGCACGCGCTGAAGCATCAAAATGTCTGGATCGGGCGTTGCGACGAAATGGTCGAGGATATGCGGCCCGGTCTCGAACGGGCGCGGGCGGAGGCCTTGCGATGAGCGGCGCGCTCGCCGGTCCGCATATCCTCGTCGCCGGCGACGAGATGGTCGAGGATATGCGGCCCGATCTCGAACGGGCGCGGCCGGGGGCCTTGCGATGAGCGGCGCGCTCGCCGGCCGGCATATCCTCGTCACCGGCGGCGCCAAGGGCATCGGCGCAGCGACCGTCGAACGCTTCCTGGCCGAAGGCGCGAAGGTCGCGGTCCTCGATCGCGACGAGCAGGCATTGAACGACCTCGGCGGCCGTCTCGAGGGCGAGCTGTTC
>JBIOEK010000391.1:0-4186 GCA_044445925.1 Hyphomicrobiales bacterium | reverse complement strand
GAGGAGGGATAAACTCTGACGTTCGCCTCCCCCCGCTCCGCGGAGGAGGGATAGACTCCAGCGTTCGCCTGCAAACCACCAAGGATGAGCGATCCATGGTCAACTCACGAGCTCGCAGCTTGCGCAAGCGCATGACTCAGCATGAGGTGAAGCTTTGGGTCAGGCTGCGAGAATTGAAAGAGCAGGGCCTGCATTTCCGTCGCCAGGTGCCTCGTTTGGACTACATCGTCGACTTCGCCTGTCTCAAGCGGCGGATCCTCATCGAGGTCGATGGCTCTCAGCACGGAGTGGGGAGCCAGGTTCGACGAGACCAAACCCGCGACCGCATTCTTGCCGAGGATGGCTTCGTTACGCTCCGCTTCTGGAACGCCCAAATCGACCGCAACCACGACAGCGTCGTGGAAACCATCTTCGCGGCAAGCACGGAGGCGATCGTGGGGACCCACAAACCCCGCCAGCGGGGCCGGATGACGGCGCTGCCCTCTATGCGGCTCTGCCGCGCCTCGCGGTGACGGGCGCGGCTTCGTCCTGGCCGACCGGCGCCAAGGCTTCCATGACGCGCTCGGGCGGGAAGGTCACGATCACCTCGGTGCCCTCGCGCGGCTTCGACTTCAAGGTGAAGGTGCCGCCATGCAGGTCGATCAAGCCCTTGACGATCGGCAGGCCGAGGCCCGAGCCCTGCTCCGCCGTCTTGATGGCGAGCGAGCCGCGCCCGAAGGAGGACAGCACGAGCGGAATCTCGTTCTCGGGGATACCGGGGCCGGTATCCTTGATGGAGATGTACTGCCCCGAGCCCGCCGTCCATCCGGCCTTGATCCAGATCTCGCCTCCGGGCGGGGTGAACTTGATGGCGTTCGAGAGCAGGTTCAGGACGATCTGGCGCGTGGCTCGCTCATCGGCCCAGAGGCGGGGCAGGTTTTCCTCGATCTTGGCATGCACCGTCTGGTTCTTGGCCTTCATCCTCAGCGCCAGCATATGGGTGGCGTCGTCGATGATATGGGAGATGCTCAACGCCTCCTCGCGCAGATCGTAGCGCCCGGCCTCGATGCGCGACAGATCGAGGATCTCGTTGATCAGCGTGAGCAGGTGATGGCCGCTCGAATGGATGTCGTTGGCGTAGTCGCGATAGGCGGGGTTGGTGTGCGGCCCGAACACCTCTCCCTTCATCACTTCCGAGAAGCCGAGGATGGCGTTGAGTGGCGTGCGCAGCTCGTGGCTCATGGTCGCCAGGAAATGCGACTTGGCGACATTCGCCTCCTCGGCGCGCCGGCGCGCCTCGTCGGAATTCGCCTTGGCTTCCTGCACCTCGAGCAGCAGCGCCTCCTTCTCGGCGCGCAGCCTGAGGCGGGTCAGCGTGGTCTCGTGCAGCCTTGTCGAGAACAGCAGGAAGAACAGCTGGGCGCCCGCCGCCATGACGGCCAGCGCCACATCGGGCATGCTGTTGCCAACCAGCGCCAGCGCCGCGAGCCGTATGGAGATCGGCAGGAGGCCACAGATCACCGCGATCGGGATGGTCTCGGCCAGCATGGCGGTCACCGCCGTCACCATGATCACCACGAACAGCAGGAAGAGGCGCGCGAGATCGAGGTCGATGGCAAGCAGATCGCCGACCACCAGCGACCAGCAGGCGCCCATCAGGGTCTGCGCCAGCACCAGGCACCAGCGCCAGCTCTTCACCTTCTGGGGCGTGTCGAGGGGAGCCGCGAGCAGCCGCCGCGACGTCGCCACCATCATGGCCAATCCGATGAGCACGATGACCACCCAGCGTATGATGGTGGCGGGATCGATCCAGAAGGCGGCGATGGCGGTGATCGAGCCGAGCAGCACCACCTCGAGCGGCACCGCGCTGATCTGCTGTTGCCCGAACAGGCGAAGCAGCTCGACGTCGAAGGCATGACCGAGCCCCGAGGTCGAGGCGATCCGCTCGCGCGCCGAACGCATCTCATGGGCCAGGCGCCTGCGCGCCGCCAGCGCCCTGCGGTCCGGGCCTCGGCCCTGCTGAATCTGTTCGGCGGTCAGGTCACTCATGGAGCGCGGCGGTTCCAAATCCCGGCTGAGCATGTGGCAATGCGCGACGCTTCAGTTTCGCGCGAAAATCTTAATGTCCCGCTCACAGAGATCGACGCATTCGCGATGCCGCGGAGCGGCGGGCGAGTGGCGAATGACGAAATGTGGGGACGTGGCCGGGATTTGAACCGTGCATCGATAAGAATTTCCTTATCGCTTCGGCAAGGTGCGATGTGTGCATCCCGGGGAGGGAGACGATCAGCGCCGGCCGTTAACCTGAGTTTGGAGCCCTGTTGTCCTGCACCTGGTGCAGGACGATGGTGGATTGGAAAAACCCAATCCATTCGCTATTCGCTATTCGCTCCTTCTCGCCACTCGCCACTCGCCATTCGCCAATCCACGGAGACAAGGATGAAGCTCTATGACGGAAAGCGCACGCCCAATGGGCGCCGGGCGCGCATCTTCATCCGCGAGAAGGGGATCGCGATGCCGGAGATCGTCGATATCGACATCGCCAAGAAGGAGCATCTCTTGCCGGAATACGCCGAGCTCAACCCGAAATGCCGGGTGCCTACCCTCGTGCTCGACGACGGCACCCCGATCTCCGAATCCGTCGCCATCTGCCGCTATTTCGAGGAGACGCAACCGAGCCCTCCGCTGTTCGGCACGGGCGCAAAGGGCCGGGCGATCGTCGAGATGTGGAACCGGCGCCTTGAGCTCGGACTGTTTGCCTCGGTCGCCATGGTGTTCCGCCATCTCAGCCCCTTCATGGCCGATCTCGAAGTGCCGCAAGTCGCCGCCTGGGGCGAGGCCAACAAGGAGAAGGTGGCGCTCGAGCTGCTCTGGCTCGACGCGCATCTCGCGCGCACGCCCTATATTTGCGGGGAGGCGCTCACGATCGCCGACATCACGGGCGGCGTCGCCGTGGAATTCATGCGCTTGCCGCGTCTCGAGCCGCCGCCCGAATGCACGCATGTGGCGCGCTGGTTCGAAGGGCTGAAGGCGCGGCCTTCCTGGGTGCTGTGAGACGATGAGGATGTCATCCGCTCAAGGATTGGCGATACGCAAGGCGCGGCGCGAGGATGTGGCGGCGATCGTCGACATCTTCCGCGGCGACGAGATCGGCCATGGCGATGCGCGAGGCTCGCTCGATCTTGCGCCTTATCTTGCGGGTTTCGCGCGCATCGAGGCCGCAACCGGCAACCAGCTCTATGTAGCCCTGATGGACAGCGAGGTCGTTGGAACCTTCCAGCGCACGCTGATCCCTGGCCTCGTGGCGCGCGGGCGCATAAGAATGAAGATCGAGAGCGTGCATGTGCGACGCGATCTGCGCGGCAAGGGCATCGGCGCGGCCATGATGGGCTTCGCCCTCGAGGAGGCGCGCCGCCTCGGCGTCGGCCTCGTGGAGCTGAGCTCGAACAAGAAGCGCGGCGACGCGCATCGCTTCTACGAGCGCCTCGGCTTCGAGAAAAGCCATGAGGGCTTCAAGATGATGCTCGGCGGGTAGCTGGGCTCGCCCCTCACCCGTCATGGCCTGGCTTGTCCCGGCCATCTCGGCCGGTGAGGCGGCCGCACTTCGGGCCGGGATGGCAGGCACAAGGCCTTGTATGACGCGGAAAGGCCGAACCCTCCCGTCATGGCCGGGCGTCGAGCCCCCGGTTCCTGTTGTGTTCTCTTCGCGGCTCGATTATCATGCACCCTCAAGATGACGTGCCGCGGCCCGGCCGGGGCACGGTTTTTTGACACGTGAATCTGTAGCGCCGGGGCTGTAAGCCCGCGCTGCTCGCGCAGCAGCGATCTGGCGCGGCCCCAATTCGCCTGTCGGCCACGATCTGCGCCGCACGGGCAAAGGCGCTTGTGCGAAGCGCGTCCAGCGTCCTGAGCAATAAAATAGCCGGCTACCGGAATCGGAGCATGCAATGTCCAGAATCAACATTCCTCAACATTCTGAGGGCCCAATGATCGCCGGCAGAGCGAGCGGTTTTGGCCAAAAAGCCAATAGATTTCAGAATGATAGGGTTGAGGCTCGCATTCTTCCGGGGGCCCGGCACGCCAATCCCGCGACCGAAGCCGTC
This sequence comes from Hyphomicrobiales bacterium, assembly GCA_044445925.1. GTDB lineage: Bacteria > Pseudomonadota > Alphaproteobacteria > Rhizobiales > Beijerinckiaceae > GAS188. The sequence continues at coordinate 104 of JBIOEK010000391.1, read as the reverse complement.
AGCGTCGCAATCGCTGAAAAACGAAAGCTTTTGGGCCCAAAATGTGAACAGGCTCTAGCGAGCATCGAGGCGCCCTTGCGGCGGCCCTCGCGGTCGGCGAGGCT
>JBIOEK010000390.1:0-4220 GCA_044445925.1 Hyphomicrobiales bacterium | reverse complement strand
CTATGGGCTCGAGCATTCCAAGAACCTGATGACGGTAAGGCTCGCCAAGGATGTCGGCATGCCGCTCATCGTTGAATATGCCAAGAAATTCGGCATCTACGACGATCTGAAGCCCTATTTGCCGATGGCTCTGGGGGCCGGCGAAACGACGGTGCTGCGGCTCGTCACCGCATATTCGATGCTCGCCAACGGCGGCCGGCGCATCAAGCCGACCCTGATCGACCGTATCCAGGATCGCTGGGGCCACACCATCTTCAAGCATGACGAGCGCGTCTGCAATGCCTGCGATGCCGAGGATTGGCAAAACCAGGCGGAGCCCAAGCTGATCGACAAGCGCGAGCAGGTCATCGATCCGATGACCGCCTACCAGATCACCTCGATGATGCAGGGCGTGATCCAGCGCGGCACCGGCGTGTCCATCAAGGTGCTGGGGCGCACCTATATCGCCGGCAAGACAGGCACGACCAACGAGGCCAAGGACCTTTGGTTCGTCGGCTTCACGGCCAATCTTGCCATGGGGGTCTATATCGGCTTCGACCAGCCGCGCTCGCTGGGCACAGGCGAGGGCACTCAGGCCGCGCACTATACCGCTCCCATCTTCCGCGACTTCATGGGCGCGGCACTGAAGGACAAGCCGGACACCCCGTTCCGGGTGCCCGAAGGCATCAAGCTCATCCGCGTCAGCGTGGCTACGGGCCTGCGCGCCGGCCCCGGCGACGCCAATTCGCTCATGGAAGCCTTCAAGCCCGGCCAGGCGCCCCCCGATTATTTCAGCGCCGGCGGCGTCGGCGGGGCGAGGGCTGCCGGCGTGTCGCCCGAGGCCGATCGGGCCGTTGGCGCCGGCACAGGCGGTCTCTACTGACAGCATCTCGGTTCCTGGCTGTCCGGTCGCCTGGGCCGAATTATCCTTCCATCCGGGTGCGCGGGTTTACAACATCTCCGCCGCTCTTTATCTCCGCACCGTCAATCGCGCGCCGGCCCGCTCGGCGCCGCTGCTTCCAGGTATGAGTCGTCATGCGCGCCGAAATCGAGAGCCAACGCGAAGCCGCCAAGCAGTCCATCGGATTGCTGAGGAGGCATCTTTGACTGGGACAAAGCGCAAAAGCGCCTTGCCGAGCTGAACGCGCTTTCCGAAAGCGCCTCGCTCTGGGACAACCCCGCCAAGGCGCAGCAGGTGATGCGGGAGCGCACCGATCTCGAGACGCGCCTCCTGGCGATCGGGGGGCTCGAGCGTGAGCTCGAGGATGCGGGCGTGCTCATCGAGCTCGGCGAGGCGGAGGGGGATCAGGCCTCGGTCACCGAAGGAGAGAAGACCGTCGCCTCCGTGGCGCTTCGCGCCGGCCGCCAACAGGTCGAGACGCTGCTGTCCGGGGAGGCCGACGGTAACGACAGTTTCCTCGAGGTGCATTCAGGCGCTGGCGGCACCGAGAGCCAGGATTGGGCCAACATGCTCATGCGCATGTACACGCGCTGGGCGGAGCGTCGCCAATACAAGGTCGAGATCGTCGATCTCGCCGATGGCGAGGAGGCCGGCATCAAGAGCGCGACCCTGCTCGTCAAGGGCAAGAACGCTTATGGCTGGCTGAAGACCGAGTCGGGCGTGCACCGGCTGGTGCGCATCTCGCCCTTCGATTCCAACGCTCGCCGGCATACGAGCTTCGCCTCGGTCTGGGTTTATCCGGCGGTCGACGACAAGATCGACATCAAGGTCAACGAAGCCGACTGCCGCATCGACACCTATCGCGCCTCGGGCGCGGGCGGCCAGCACGTCAACACCACGGATTCGGCGGTGCGCATCACGCATATTCCGACCGGAATCGTGGTCTCGTGCCAGTCCGAGCGCTCCCAGCACAAGAACCGCGCGACGGCCTGGTCGATGCTGCGCGCCAGGCTCTACGAGGCCGAGCTGCAGAGGCGAGAGGAGAAGGCCAATGCCGATGCCGCCTCCAAGACCGATATCGGTTGGGGGCATCAGATCCGTTCCTATGTGCTGCACCTATCAGCTGGTGAAGGATCTGCGCACCGGAGAGACCTCGACCGCTCCTTCCGACGTTCTCGACGGCGATCTCGACCCGTTCATGGAAGCCGCGCTGGCGCAGCGCGTCTTCGGCACAGCGACGCAGGTCGAGGACATCGAGTAGGGAATGTCGAGGGCCGGATGAGATTCAGCTAAGCCGGAGCGCGTTTCTTCAAGCTCTCCCGAAAGCATGCTCTCGGGAAGGCGGGCAGGCTCCGCCATGAGAGATCTGACTTTCGTGGCGATTTGACCTAAATCCATGCCGCTCCACGGCATGTTAACATTTGGGCACCAAAAACTCACGTTTTTCAGCGATTGCGACGCTGATGGCTTCAGTCGGGGCAAGGCGTGCCAGGCCCGCCGGGACAGTCCGAGCCTCGACCCTATCACTCTGAAATCTATCGGCTTTCAGGGGCGAAATCGCTCGCTTGGCGGCGATCATTAGGCCCCGAGAATGTTGAGGAATGTTGATTTTCAACATTGCATGCTCCGATTCTGGTAGCCGGCTATCTGATTGGTCGGTGCGCCGGACGCGCTTCGCCGCAAGCGCCTGGGCCCATGCCGCGCGCAGATCGGAGCCGACAGGCGAATTAAGGCAGCGCGAAATCGCTGCCGCGCGACCAGCGCAAGCCCGCAGCGTCGGAGCTACAGATTCACCTGTCAAAAAAACCGTGCCCCCGGCCATGGGCCGCGCCACGTCATTTTGAGGGTGCATAATAATCGAGGCGCGATGTGAACGCAACAGGAACAAGAGGCTCGTGAGGCTCGAACGTCGCGATTGCACTATCATGCTCTAGATGCGTCGCGCCGGATTGAGCCAAGCGAGCGCCAGCGCACCCGCCAGGAACAGGGCGACGGTGAGAAAGGCCGCCCTGAAGGCGCGGGCGATCTCGAGCTCGACTACGATTTGGCGGGCGGCGTCGAGTCGCCCTAGATTCTCGGGGCCGCGCTCGATCATGGAGCCGAGCAGGGCCGCGGCCTGCTTGTCGGTGGCGGCGAGCGAGAGGAACAGCACGGCGCCGACGATCGCCGTGCCGATCGACGCGCCGACCGAGCGTGAGAACTGCACGGAACCCGCGGCAGCGCCAAGCATTCTGGGACCCGCCGCGGATTGCACCGTCACATTGACCACGCCCATCACGGTTCCCATGAACAGGGCATTCACGCCCAATAGCCCCGAGATTTGAGGTAGGCTGAGATACGGAGAAAACACAGCAAGGCCGATGATCGCCGCCAGAGACACGATCAGCCCGAAGGAGGGGAAGACGAAGGTGCGCCCCGTCTTCGATACAAGGCGGCCCGTGACCAGCGATCCCAGGCCTATCCCGGCGGTGAGCGGCAACAGGAGGAGGCCGCTCTCGGATGCCGTCGCCCCGCGCACGACGCGCAGGTAGAGCGGCAAGAAGGTGATAAGGGAGACGAGCGCGGCGCCGTGGCAAGCTGCAAGCGCGTCGCTCAGCGAGATCGCTGCCTTGCTCAGCAAGGAGATCGGCAGGAGCGGGGAGGCCGTCCGCCTCTCCTGCCGGATCAGCAGGATCAGCGCGCCGGAGGCGCAGGCGGCGAGCCCGATGATGAGAGGCGCGACCGAGGCGTCGTAGCGCTGCGACAATTCGATGGCCACGAGGGTCGGGCCGATGAACAGGATGAAGAGCGCGAGGCCGATCGCGTCGAAGCTCCAGGCTTCGTCCAGATTCCGCCGCGCCGGCAAGCGAAGCATCAGCAGCGCGGCGACGAGACCGATCGGCAGATTGACGAGAAAGACCGATTGCCAGCCGAAATGCTGCGTCAGATATCCGCCGGCCACGGGGCCGAATGTCGAAGAGGTCACGACGACCGCGGCGATATAGCCCTGATAGCGCCCGCGCTCGCGCGGCGGAATGGTTTCGCCGATCAACGCCTGGGACGACGTCATCAGCCCGCCGCCGCCGAGCCCCTGCAATAGGCGCGCAAGCGAGAGCAGCAGGACGCTCGGCGCCAGCGCGCACAGCACCGAAGCAGCCATGAACACGCAAAGGCCGACATACATCAGCCGCCGCCGCCCGAAGACGTCGCCGAGGCGCCCGTAAATTGGTGCCGCGATCGTCGTGGCGACGAGGTAGGAAATGACGATCCAGGAGACCTGCTCGACGTCGCCGAGCGAGCCGGCGATCGCCGGCAATGCGGTCGCGACGATCGTCTGATCGGCGACCGCGAGGAACATGGG
>JBIOEK010000389.1:0-4227 GCA_044445925.1 Hyphomicrobiales bacterium | reverse complement strand
CGGAGGGGAGCGTCAATGTCAGCCGCTTCGGCGGGCGCATCGTCGGTCCGGGCGGCTTCATCAATATCAGCCAGAATGCGCGCTGCGTTGTCTTCTGCGGCAGCTTCACGGCCGGCAAGACCGAGATCGCCTGGCCGGGCGGCAAGACACTGATCGGGCGCGACGGCCGGCACCACAAGCTCGTGCCCAAGGTCGAGCAGATCACCTATAGCGGGCGCTACGGCCGCGAGCGCAGGCAGAAGGTGCTCTACCTCACCGAGCGGGCGGTGTTCCGCCTCGGCGAGAGCGGGCTCGAGCTGATCGAGATCGCGCCCGGCATCGATCTCGAGCGCGACATCATGGCGCGCATGGGGTTCACGCCCGCCATCTCGCCACAGCTCGAGAGCATGGATGAGCGGCTGTTCCTGCCGGCGCCGATGGGGCTTGCGGCCCATATCGCCAAGCGGCCGCTGCGCGCGCCATCGCCGCATCTGCGTCTCCTCGACACGGCCAAGATGGCCGCGCAATGACCGAGATGTCCGGATCCCAACCCCTGATCGACGGCTCGACGCGGCTCATCGGCATCGTCGGCGACCCGATCGCGCAGGTGAAATCGCCGCTCGTCTTCAATCCGCGCTTCAAGGCTGCGGGCCTCAACGCGGTGCTCGTGCCGCTGCATGTGCGCCAGGACCAATTCGAGGCGACCTTGCGCGGCCTGATGGCGCTCGGCAATCTCGACGGCATCATCATCACCGTGCCCTACAAGGCGCGCGCCATGGCGCTCGTCGACGAGGTCATGCCCACGGGCCGCAAGGTCGGGGCCATCAACGCCATGCGCCGCGAGCCCGATGGGCGCTGGAGCGGCGACATGTTCGACGGGCGCGGCCTGGTGCGCGGCCTTGCCGATGAAGGGATCTCGGTCGCGAAGCGCCGGGTGATGCTGATCGGGGCGGGCGGGGCCGGCAGCGCCGTCGCGGTCGCCTTCGCGGATGCGGGCGCAGCCGGCATCGCCATCCACGATATCGACGCCGCCAAGGCCTCGGGCCTCGTGGCGCGGGTGGCCGCGGCCTATCCGGCCTGCGAGCTAAGGGCCGGAAAGCCCCAAGTCGCTGGCTTCGACATCATCGTCAACGCCACGCCAATCGGCATGGCGCCGGGCGACGGGCTGCCGGCCGAGATCGGCGCGCTCGATGCTTCGCAGCTCGTCATCGACGTGATCGCCAAGCCCGAGGTGACGCCGCTCCTCGCCAAGGCGCGCGCGAGCGGCTGCCGCAGCATCGGCGGCAAGACCATGCTGGCCGGCCAGGCGGCGGAGCTCGAGAAATTCTTTCGGATCGGAGGCTGAAATGACGATAGAGACGCATATCGAGGTCGGCGAGCATGCCGAATACACCCGCACCATCAGCGAAGCCGACATTTTGGGCTTCGCCAAGATCAGCGGCGACCACGCGCCCATCCATGTGGACGCGGCCTATGCGCGCACTACCCCCTATGGGCGCCGCATCGCGCATGGCGCCTTGATGATGGGCCTCCTCTCGGCGACCTCGACCGTGATCTCCGAACGCTCGACGAAGCGCGGCGCCACGCATGTGCCGGTCTCGCTCGGCTACGACAAGATCCGCATCATCCATCCGGTATTCATCGACGATACGGTCACGGCCCGCTACACGGTGGAGGCCGTCGACCAGGAGGCCGGCCGGACACGGTCGAAGGTCGAGATCGTCAACCAGGACGGCAAGCTCTGCCTCACCGGCACGCATGTGCTGAAATGGGTTGCGCCGCGATGAATAGGGGCCGGCGCCTCCAGCTGGCTTCGGAGGTGTCGGCGTCGGGACGACGAGGGGTGTCGTCAGCCCCATCCGAGTCGCAAGCGATGGCGCCCCGACCGCATAATCGGCGCTTGAAATTATAGTGATATCACTATAGTCAGCACACGCGAATGACCGAAAAGTCGCCTCTGAAGCCGGTGATCTGGGTTGGGTCGAGCCGCAAGGACTTCGGTGAGTTTCCCGATCCCGTGAAGGATCGCATGGGCTATGCCCTTTATGTTGCGCAGCAGGGCGGGAAACATGCCGACGCCAAGCCCCTGAGGGGTTACGGTGGCGCCGCCGTGGTCGAGATCGTGCGCGATCATCGGGGCGACACGTTCCGCACGGTCTACATCGTGCGTCTGGCCGGCGTGGTGTACGTATTGCACGCCTTCCAGAAGAAATCGAAGAAGGGGGGCGAAACGCCGAAGGCGGATATCGACCTGATCGGCAGGCGGTTGCGCGAGGCAGAACGGATCGCAAAGGAAAGAAGGCAATGAGCCGGAGAACCTACGAAGTCGGTAGCGGCAACGTGTTTGCCGATGTGGGAGTGCCCAATGCCGAGGAGCACGTCATCAAGGCGCGTCTCGTTTATAAGATCGACACGCTCATGAAGGACCGCGGCCTCAAGCAGGTCGAGGCTGCTGGTCTGTTCGGCATCAAGCAGCCCGACGTGTCGAAAATGCTGCGGGGCGACTTCCGGCAATTCTCCGTCGAGCGGTTGCTCCGGTTCCTTGTCGCGCTCGGCCAGGACGTCGAAATCGTGGTCAAGCCGCCCCGTGACACACGCCAGCCGCCGTCCCTTCATGTCACATGAGGATAGCGATGAAAAGACTGCCATGAACAAGCCGTTACGCCCCCCGCTCTCCGCGACGAGCATCCGCCTCCCCCGGGCCGATCGCTCGCTCGAGCCGTATCGCCTGGGCGCGCCGCGCGATTTCCCGGCGCGCCTTACGGGCAAGCTCAACCGCATCGCCTTCTCGGCCGCCCATGTGGTCGCCGATCCGCTGAGCGCCCGCGACCCTTGGCTCGAGGCGGCGATCGACTGGGATCGGACCATCGCCTATCGGGAGCATCTGTGGGATCTCGGCCTCGGTGTCGCCGAAGCGATGGACACGGCGCAGCGCGGCATGGGGCTCGATTGGCCGACCTCGCTCGAACTCATCTCCCGCTCGGTCGCGGCCGCGAAGACACGAGGAGGCGCGCTCCTCTTCTCGGGCGCCGGAACCGATCACGTTGCGGCGGAAACGGCGAGGAGCCGCGACGACGTCATCCGCGCCTATGAGGAGCAGGTCTCAGCCATCGAGGCCATGGGCGGACGCATCATCCTGATGGCGTCGCGCGCCCTGGCGCGGGTCGCGAGGAGCGCGCAGGACTACGAGGCCGTCTATGGCCGCATCCTGCGCCAGGTGCGCGAGCCCGTTATCATCCACTGGCTCGGCGACATGTTCGATCCGGCGCTTGCGGGCTATTGGGGCTCGCCCGAGCCCGGCAAGGCCATGGACACCGCCTTGGCCATCATCAACGCCCACGCAGGCAAGGTCGACGGCGTCAAGATATCGCTGCTCGACAAGGAGCAGGAGATCGGCATGCGGCGGCGCCTCGCAAAAGGCGTGCGCATGTATACGGGCGACGACTTCAACTATGCCGAGCTTATCGAGGGCGACGCCCAAGGCCATTCCGATGCGCTGCTCGGCATTTTCGACGCCATCGCGCCCGCGGCCTCGGCGGCGCTCGCTCATCTCGCGAAAGGCGACAGCCCGGCCTTCAACGAGATCCTGGCGCCGACCGTGAAGCTGTCGCGGCATATCTTCGAGGCGCCGACCCGTTTCTACAAGACGGGCGTGGTGTTCATGGCCTATCTCAACGGCTACCAGGATCATTTCGTCATGGTCGGGGGCCAGGAGAGTGCGCGCTCGACGCTGCATCTTGCAGAGCTCTTCCGCCTCGCCGATCGCGCCGGCCTGCTGCGCGAGCCGGAGCGCGCCGCCGCCCGCATGCGCGCCTTCCTGGCCATGCGCGGCATCGCGGCTTGATATCGGCTCGGAGCGCGAGGCCCGCCGGATTTGGAATTCGTCCAACCGCGCTTGGAACGCGACCGGCTTTTGTCCAAGCGCGGTGCGTCGGCCCGAGTCGACACCGTGTTGCAGTTTCTCTGCCATGGCGCGCTTTCTCATGCAGGGGATCGAAACAACACGCCGCCTTCGCAGGCTTTTCGCGATTGCGCGCCAGCCGCAAGCAACGACCCTACGGCAAAGCGGCCGGCAGGGCACCGGCCGAGGCGCCTTTATGCTGCGGCGCAACCTCGCTGCAAATGCAGGCGAAATGCAGCGAGCGGAGCCATGCCTTGGCGAAAATTCGAAGCTCTCGTGTTGCACCGCAACATCGCGAGGCCGGGAATCGCCGCCGCATCGGCGTCATTCAGATTCACGTGTCAAAT
>JBIOEK010000388.1:0-4232 GCA_044445925.1 Hyphomicrobiales bacterium | reverse complement strand
GCGGGCGAGATCGGCACGCTCGCACGAGCCTTCGTGGCGATGGCCGACGAGGTGAGCCAAAAGGCAGCCTCGCTGGCGCGCGCGAGCGAGGAAAGGCAGCGCATTCAGGCCGAGCTTGAGCATCACGCCGGACGCGAGCGGCTGCTCAGCGCGGTCGTGGAGAGCTCGGACGATGCGATCCTCGCTCATGATCTCGACGGCGCGATCACGGCCTGGAACCCGGCGGCGGAGCGGCTCTACGGTTATTCGGCACAGGAGATGATCGGAGCCAATAGCGAGATCTTGGTCCCGCCCGACCGCCTCGCGGAAACCCGGGAAACCCGTGAAAGGGTCTTGCGGGGCGAAAAGATCGACCAATTGGAGACCGTGCGGATCGCCAAGAGCCGGGGGCGAGTGGATGTTTCCTTGAGCATCTCGCCGGTCAGAGCGCCCAATGGCGCGATCGTCGGAGTCTCCAAGATCACGCGCGACGTCACCGAGAACAAGCTTGCCCAGGAAAAGTTCCGGCTCGTGGTCGAGGTCTGCCCGAGCGGCATCGTGATGACCGAGGCAGGCGGGAAGATCGTCCTCGTCAATACCGCGACGGAACGGCTTTTCGGATATCGCCGCGACGAGATGATCGGCCAGCCGGTCGACATGCTGTTGCCGACGAGCCTGCAGGGCCAGCATCCTGAGCATCGCGAGAGCTTCCTCGCCGATCCGAGCACCCGCATGATGGGGGCTGGGCGCGATCTCCAGGGGCTCAGGAAGGACGGCACGGAAGTCCCGATCGAGATCGGGCTGACTCCGATCCGGACGCGCGACGGCATTCAGGTGCTCAGCTTCGTCATCGATATATCCGCCCGAAAGCGAGCCGAGCAGGTCGTTGTCAGCCATACGCAGGATCTGAAGCGCTCTAATGCCGAGCTCGAGCAGTTTGCCTATGTGGCGGCGCACGACCTCCAGGAGCCGCTGCGCATGGTCGCGAGCTACACCGAGCTCCTATCGCAGCGCTACCGAGGAAAGCTCGACGAGAGAGCCGACAAATATATCCATTATGCTGTCGATGGTGCGCGACGGATGCATCTGCTGATCAATGATTTGCTCGCCTATTCGCGGGTGGGAACCCAGGGCAAGAAGCTGGCGCCGGTGCAATCGGCCCTGGTGCTCAACGGCGTTATCGAGCGGCTGAAGCCCAAGATCACGGAGACAGGCGCCGAGATCGTCTGCGGCCAATTGCCCATGGTCAAGGCCGACGAGTTGCAGCTTGGCCAGCTATTCCAGAACCTGATCGGCAATGCGCTGAAATTCCGGTCCGAGCGCAAACCCCAGATTTACGTGAACGCCCAGCGCCGGAACGGCGAATGGGAGTTCTCGGTCGCGGATAACGGGATCGGCATCGACCAGCAATACGGCGAGCGCATCTTCCAGATGTTCCAGCGTTTGCACGAGAGGGGGAAGTATGAAGGAAACGGCATCGGCTTGGCGATCGCCAAGAAGATCGTGGAACGGCATGGCGGGCGTATCTGGTTCGATTGCGCGCCCGAACGCGGCACCGTCTTCCATTTCACCATGCCGCTGATGCGGGAGGAAGCGTAATGGAAAAGCCGATCGAGGTTTTGCTGGTCGAGGACAACCCCGCCGATGCCGATCTGACCCGGGAGACGTTCGAGGCGAGCAAGCTTCGCCTCAACTTGTCGGTGGCGATCGACGGCATCGAGGCGATGGAATTTCTGAAGCGCAAGGGTCGCTTTGCGCAAGCGCCCATTCCCGATCTCATCCTGCTCGACCTCAACTTGCCCAAGAAGGATGGGCGCGAAGTGCTCGCCGAGATGAAGACCGACCCGAGGTTGAGGCGGATACCGGTCGTCGTCCTGACCTCCTCCGATGCCGAGAGGGATGTGGCGGAGAGCTACGAGCTCGGAGCCAATTGCTACGTGACCAAGCCGGTCGACCTGAAGGCCTTCCAATCCATCGTCCAGGCGGTCGAGGATTTCTGGTTCACGGTCGTCAAGCTGCCGGTCGCGCATGAGGAGGCCGTCGATGCCGCGGCGAAAGAGCGATGAAAGCGGCGCAGAGGCATCGTTCGCGGAGGAGCCGTCATAGCCACACCTGAACTGTTCCGAATATTGCTCGTCGAAGACAACCCAGGCGATGTGGATCTCGTCAAGGAGCGCCTGAGCAGTGTCCCGGAATATGCATTCGAGCTGACCTGCGTCTCGCATCTGAGCGAGGCCGTCGATGTACTGCGCAGCTCGCACATCGATGCGGTGCTCCTCGATCTCTCCCTTCCGGATTCGAAGGGCATCGAGACCGTGCGCCGCGTCAGGGAGGCCAGCGAGGATGTCGCCATCGTGGTGCTCTCCGGCCATGCGACCGAAGAGCTACGCCGCTTGGCCTTGCGCGAGGGCGCTCAGGACTTCATCGGCAAGGATGAGCCGCCGGCCACCCTCCTGGCTCGCATCATGCCGTCGGCCCTCGAGCGCCACCGCGCCCTGGAGCATCACCGGCAAATCGAGAAGCTGGTTTCCGCGACGCCCGACGCCGTGCTCGTGACCGACACGCTCGGGGTCGTGCAATTCGCCAACAAGGCGGCTCTGGATCTCTTCTCGAAATCGCCGGACACTCTCGTCGGCCAACCTTTGCAATTCCCCATCCGCGAAGGCGAAGTCTCGCAGATCGAGCTCGGCGAAACCGCCGATCGGCGCTTCGCGGAAATGCGGGTGTCGCATTGCGACTGGGAGAAGGGCCCCGCTTTCCTGGTATCCATCAGGGACATGACCGAGCAGGCGAAGCTCAACGAGCGTCTCGCGCAGGCTCAGAAAATGGAGGCATTGGGACTTCTCGCGGGCGGCATCGCGCATGATTTCAACAATCTGAGCCTCGCCATCCTGTTCAACGCCGAGTTCCTCCGCAATCAGTTCGAGGAGGGAGACAAGGTGAAGGAGGTCCTGGACGAGATTGTATTGGCCGTCGAGCAGGCGACCTCGCTCACAAGACAATTGCTCGCGTTTTCGAGGCGCCAGCCGATCACGCCGCGCCTGCTCGACCTTTCCCACGCGGTCGAGGGGGTCCTCGTCATCCTCAAGCGAACCCTGCCCGAAAACGTCTTGCTGGAGATGCGGATCGCCCCGGGCCTGTGGCAGGTCAGCGCCGATTCGAGCCAGATGGAGCAACTGGTCATGAATCTTGCCATCAATGCCAGGGACGCGATGCCCGAAGGCGGACGCCTGCTGATCGGATTGCACAACCATCTCCAGGAGCGGCCCGACGCAGCCTTGGCGGCCGGCGAGTATGTCGCGCTCACGGTCGGCGACACCGGCAGCGGCATCGCGCCGGAGCTGATCGAGCGGATCTTCGAACCCTTCTTCACAACCAAGGAAACCGGCAGGGGAAGCGGCCTTGGCCTTGCGACCTGCTATGGCATCGTCCAGCGAGCCCAAGGCGACATCTCGGTCGTGAGCGAGGTCGGGAGCGGATCGACATTCACCGTCCTGCTGCCGCGGGCTCGAGGCCTGGCCGTAACAGGCGTGGTCGACGACAGCGAAACTCAGGCGGCACGAGGCTCCGCGACGATCCTGCTCGTGGAAGACAATGTCCCGGTGCGAAAATCGCTGCTGCGCACCCTTGAAGAGCGAGGATACCTTGTGCTCACCGCCGCCAACGGTGAGGAGGCCATCGAGCTCGTCGAGGCGAATGGCGAGAGCATCGATCTCGTGGTCAGCGACGTCGTCATGCCGCGGCTCAACGGCTATGAGCTCTCCGACATCCTGGCCGAGCGCCGTCCCGATCTCAAGATGCTCCTCATGACGGGCTACTCGGACTCCGTTCCGCGCGCGGGTGCCGGACGGATCATTCGCTCCGTCATCATGAAGCCCTGCTACCCGCTCGACCTCCTCAAGTTGATCGAGCAGATATTGGACTCCTGAAACCGAAGCCCGGCATTCCCGGCGCGCTATCCTTGATGAGCCGGTCGATATGCCCCCTGATATGGGCCGCCTCCGCCGCCGTATTGGCGAGCGCGATCGCCCGGTCGAAGGCGATGCGGGCCTCCTCGCCACGCCCGAGTTGCAGCAACAGCCCGCCCTTCACCCCGAAGAAATGAAAATAGCCGGAAAGCCGCGGCGCCAAGGGCTCGATCATGGCGAGCGCCGCCGCCGGACCGCGGATCTTGGCAACCGCGACGGCCCGATTGAGCGTGATGACGGGCGATGGCTGCAGGGTTTCGAGCGCAGCGTAGAGGAGATCGATCT
>JBIOEK010000387.1:0-4235 GCA_044445925.1 Hyphomicrobiales bacterium | reverse complement strand
TGGTGGCGCCGACCAGCGTGATCGTGCCGTCCTCCATGACCGGCAAGAAGGAATCCTGCTGGGCGCGGTTGAAGCGATGGATCTCGTCGACGAAAAGCAAGGTGCCTTTGCCTTGCGTCACCCTGGCTCTTGCCGCATCGAAGGCCTTCTTGAGATCGGCGACGCCCGAGAAGATGGCGGAAAGCTGCTGGAATTCGAGCCTGGTCTCGCCCGCGAGTAGGCGCGCCACGGTCGTCTTGCCGGTGCCCGGCGGCCCCCAGAAGATCAGCGAGCCGAGCGAACCCGCCGCGATCAGCCGCGTGAGGACGCCGTCCTTGCCGGTGAGATGCTCCTGCCCGGCGATCTCGGCGAGCGAGGTCGGCCGCAGCCGGTCCGCGAGCGGACGCGTGGCGCTCTTGTCGAGCCCGGCTGCGGCGAACAGATCGGTCACGCGTCGAACGCCTCCTGGCGCTCATAGATGCGAGGATTGGTGATCTCCATGAGGCGTTCGGGCGTAGCGAGCGCTCGAAAGCCGTAACGCGCATAGAGGCCCGAGGCGTCGCTCGTGGCGAGCATGATGCGTCTCAAACCCTGCATGGCCGGATGAGCGATGACGGCCTCCATCATCGCCTTGGATATTCCCCATCCCCGGAATGCCGGAAAGACGAAGACGTCGCAGAGATAGGCGAAGGTCGCCTGGTCGGAGACGATCCGGGCAAAGCCTGCCTGCTCTCCGGAAGACGTGAAGGCGCCAAAGCAGATCGAATGCTTCACGGAACGATCGAAGACCATTCGCGGCAAGCCCTTGCACCAATAGGCTTCGCTCGCCAGCCAAGCATGCACGCGATCGAGGTCGAAGCGCGATATGTCCGTCGAGACGACGATCTCCTGCGCTTGGCCGCAGCCGTCATTTTGGTCCATCGTCGCTAGCCCTGAATGATCGTGGACAGAAGCTGCCCGGCACGGTTGATGACGATCTTCCAAAGCCTTGCCTTGTCGGCAAGCGCCCGCTGCGCGTCTTTCGAGGAAGCGATCTTCGTCCCGTTCACCTCGACGAGGATATCACCCTTCTGGAACCCGGCTTGGCCGGCAGTCGAATTGTCCTCGACCTCGGCGATCACGACGCCCGAGGACGCGTCGAGCGACAATTCCTCGGCAACGGCGGGCGACAGATTTTCGATGGTCGCGCCGGCGAGCGGGTTGGCGCCGCTGATCTTGGCGAGCTCGCGCGGGGGCGTCTCGGGGGCGGCGCGCAGCTTGACCGGCAAGGTGAGGTTCGCCGTGCCGCGTCGCAGCGCGATCGATGCGGTCTGGCCGAGCGGATGCGTCGCGAAGCGGAAGCCGAATGCGTCGGGATCCTCGATCGCCTGGCCATCGACCGACAAGATCACATCGCTGCGCTTGATGCCTGCCTCGGCGGCAGGGCCGCCATCGACGATGCTCACGACGAGCGCGCCCGTCGGACGCGGCATGCCGAGGCTCTCCGCGATCTCGGCGGTGACCGTCTGTAGCTTGGCGCCGAGCCAGGGCCGGCGCACCGCCTTGGCCCCGGCCTTGGCGCTGTCGACCACAATCCTCACCATATTGACGGGAATCGCGAAGCCGATGCCGACCGAGCCGCCCGATCGCGAGTAGATCGCCGTGTTGATGCCTTCGAGGCGGCCATCGAGATCGACGAGCGCGCCTCCCGAATTGCCCGGATTGATGGAGGCATCGGTCTGGATGAAGAACTGGTAGTCGGAGGAATCGATCTGCGTGCGCGCCAGCGCCGAGACGATGCCTTGCGTCACCGTCTGGCCGACCCCGAAAGGATTGCCGAGCGCGAGCACGAGATCGCCGACCTGCAGATTGTCCGAATCCGCGAATTCCAGCACCGGGAAGCGCTCGGAAGCCCCTTTGATGCGCAACACGGCGAGATCGGAGCGCGGATCGCGCAACAGGATCTCGGCCTCGAATTCCCGCTTATCGGCGAGCGCCACCTTCACCTCCGTCATCCCCTCGATGACGTGGTGATTGGTGACCACGAGGCCGGAGGCCTCGACGATCACGCCCGAGCCCAGCGATTTCTGCACCCGCTCGCGGCCCTGCCCGTTGAGGTCGCGACCGAAGAATTGCTGGAAGAACGGATCATCGAATAATGGGTTGGGGCCGAGCTTCTCGGTGCGCGAGGCGTAGACATTGACGACCGCCGGCGCGACCTTCTGCACGATCGGGGCATAGGACCATTGCACCGCGGCCCGTGAGGGAGGGACGGCACGCTGCTGCGCCAGCGCCTCCTGCTCACTCGTTGCCAGGGCCGTGAACGCGATGAGCGCGGCGATCGTCAGCATGGTCGGGCGCGCCATAGGAGCCTCCGGAGCGGTTTCGTGACGCCCGGCGTTTACACCAGGGCTGCGGTGGACGCATCCCCCATCGCGGCTTGTGGCGCGGTTCGACCATACGGCCGCGGCGGAAATTTGGTGCCGCTTCTCACCCGCCGCGGAATGGATTCAGGTCCACTCGTCACAAGATCCTTTTCTCTCATGGCGGATAAGGCCCGCAAGCGCGAGGGCAGGCTTTCGGGAAAATGTTGAGGAATGTTGATTCTCAACATTGAGTGATCGGATTCGTATAGCCGGCTATTTATATAGCAAACCTTGCCCGAAGGCGCGAGACAGGCTCCAGCCTAAGCTCACCTGGCGCTGGCCCGAGGGCAAGGGCTGGGGATCCCACGGATGTCTCGCATCGGTGGAGGGCTCAAGCAGAAACCTTTGAATTATGGGTCGATCTTGCCGAAGGGGGGAAGGATCTGCCGAACCAATCGCTCAGGGATCAGTCCTTCAGCTGCGCCTCGGCGCTCGCCATCACATGCGAGCCGATCCACTGCCCATGCGGGGTCGCCTGGCTCGGCTTGGCGAACACGCCGGTTGCGAAGCCAGCGACCAGAACCGCAATGGCGAGGCCGGCCACGACCTTCTCTGAGCTCGACATCTTTGTGTTCATGGCCTTGGCATTCATGGGATAGCTCCGAAGGTAGCCGCCGAGCCAATGGGCCCGACATTCCTTCGTCGCTGCGAAACTCGGATCGGTTCATTCTCCGCCGTTATTTGCAGGATAAGCCCGCCAAGCTTGCTCGGGGATTAACGGCACGGACAATTGGCGTTCAGAAAGCGCGCATGCTCAACGAAAGGCTAAATCCAAGCACGGTCGACCAAGCATCGCGTTAACCGTGAGGCAAGCTCGGGACGTCTAATCTCAAACCTCACGGCGGTCCCAGGGGCGGCTGGTGCGGGCGGGCCGCCCTGGCACCGGGATCGACAAGCAGCAAGGCGTCGCGATGACCATGGCCGGGCCGTCGGTAGAAGGCGCGCTTCACGGGCGCGCGGTGGCGTTGCGGATCAAGGATTTGCGCAAGTCTTTCGGCCGTGCCGCCGTCGACGGCCTCGATCTGAGCATCGAGCCGGGCGAGCTCTATGCCCTGCTCGGCCCGAACGGCGCAGGCAAGACCACCACGCTGCGCATGGTCGCCGGCCTGCTTCCCCCCGATTCGGGCTCGATCGAAATCTTCGGCATCGATGCGCTCAGCCGGCCGGTCGATGCCAAGCGCATCACCGCCTGGCTCCCCGACGAGCCCATGCTCTACGACAAGCTCGACCCCCTCGAATATCTCGAATTCATCGCCGGCCTGTGGGGCATGCGCGCCGCCGAGGCCGAGCGCAGCGCCCAGGCGCTCCTTGAAATGCTCGATCTGTGGCAGAATCGCCACGAGCGCTGCGAAGGCTTCTCGCGCGGCATGAAGCAGAAGCTCGCCCTTGCGGGCGCGCTGATCCATTCGCCGAGGCTGCTCATGCTCGACGAGCCCCTCACCGGCCTCGACGCGGCCATCGCGCGGCAAGTCAAGGATCTGCTCGCCGAACGCGTGCGTGCGGGAGCCGCGATCATCCTCACCACCCATATCCTCGAAGTGGCCGAGCGGCTGGCGGACCGCATCGGCATCATCCATCGAGGCAAGCTGATCGCCGAGGGCACGCTGAGCGAGCTGCGCGGGCGGGCGGGAGATGCGAGCTCGTCGCTCGAGGATTTGTTCCTGGAACTGACGCGACCCATCGGGCAAGCCGCATGAGATTCAAGCCCGGCTCGCTCCTCTGGCTCGTCGCGCATGACCTGACCTTGAGCTGGCGGCGCTTTCGCGGCGTCTTTCGCAAGCTCAGCCTGACGTCGATGCTGTGCCTGATCGTGACCGCGGAAATCGTCTTCCACCTCATCGCCATGCCGGC
>JBIOEK010000386.1:0-4259 GCA_044445925.1 Hyphomicrobiales bacterium | reverse complement strand
GGATCGTCGAATATTCGCCGGGCTATCTCGCTGATCATTGGTGCGAGCGCGGGCATATCCTCTACGTGGTCGAGGGCGAGCTCGACACCGAGCTCCAGGACGGGCGAAGCTTCACGCTGACGCCCGGGATGAGCTACCAGGTCTCCGACAAGGGCGATGCCGCGCACCGCTCCTCGACCCGGACCGGAGCCAAGCTGTTCATCGTGGACTAAACCGCGACGTTCGAGCCTCTTCGAGCCGCCCGTTCGTGTTGCGTTCTCTTCGCGCCTCGGTTATCGTGCACGCTTGAGATGAAGTGCCACGGCCCATGGCCGGGGCACGGTTTTTTGACAAGGTGAATCTTTAGCTGGTGCCGGGAGCCTGCGCTGGTCGCGCCGCAGCGATTTGGCGCGGCCTTAATTCGCCTGTTGGCCCCGATCTGCGCCGCAGGGGCAAAGGCGCTCGCGGCGACGCGCGTTCAGCGTCCCGAGCAATCAATAGCCGGCTACCAGAATCCGAGCATGCAATGTTCAGAATCAACATTCCTCAACATTCTCGGGGCCTAATGATCGCCGGCAGAGCGAGCGGTTTCGCCCTGAAAGCCTAGATTTCAGAATGATAGGGTCGCGGCTCGCCTTGTCCCGACGGCTCGGCACGCCTATCCCGCAACTGAAGCCATCAGTGTCGCAATCGCTGAAAACGGAAGTTTTTGGTGCCCGAATGTGAACAGGTTCTAAGTCAGATGTGGCTTTTGGCCATTACCCGCAGAACTCGACCGCCGTCTTCTCGAGAATGGCTGCGAGCGTCTCGACCGATGCGACATCCGCCCATTCGGTCGCAGCATGGGCGCCGGCCCCGTCGGCGCCGAACAATACGCAGGATATGCCGGCCTGCTTGAGGATGGCGCAATCGGTCCAGAAGGGTTCGCCGCGGACCTTCGGCGCATGTCCCAGAGCCTCGGTCGCGTGCTTGCGCAAGGTCGCGACGATCGGCTCCTCGGGCTTGGCCTCGAAGGGCACTCTTTCGAGGCTGCGCTCGAGCTTGTAGCGGAAATCCGGGACGCCCGCCGCGAGCGCGTCGAGAATGCCGCGCAGCTCCTTCTCGACCGTGTCGCCCGTCTCGCCCGGTATGGTGCGCCGCTCGAGCGAGATGCGGCAAAGCGCGGGATAGCTCGATAATTCCTCCCCGCCCTTGATGATCGAGGCATGCACGGAGCCGGTCCGCAGGATCGCGTGGCCGGGGCCCGCGAGCAGCCTCTTCCCATGGGCTTCGAGCGCCACCAGGAAATGCCCTGCCTTGGCGATGGCGTCGACGCCGAGCTCGGGTCGCGAGCCATGCGCGGCGCGGCCTTCGATCGTCACCTCGAACCACACGAAGCCCTTATGCGCGAGGGTGAGATCGAGATGGCTAGGCTCCGTCACGATGGCGGCGTCCGCCTTGAAACGGCGCGCCACCTCCTCGGTGCCGAAGCTCGCATATTCCTCATCCGCCACGCAGGCGACCAGGATGTCGCCCGAGAGCTTGTGCCGCGCAGCCTTCGCGGCCGCGACCATCATGGCGGCGACCCCGCTCTTCATGTCGAAGGCGCCGCGGCCGTAGAGCTTTCCGGCTTCTATCCTCGGCCGCAGGGGATCGCCATCATAGCCTGCGAGCGTGACCGTATCGATATGGCCGTTGAGCATCAGCGACCGGCCACCGCCCCTTCCCTTGGCGATTCCGACCACGGAAGGGCGGCCTTTGCGCTCTTCGAGGCGGTGCACCTCGAAGCCATGCGCCCCGAGCCATGCGGCGCAGAACTCGGCGATCTCCCGCTCTCCGGCGGCTCCCGGCACGAGATCGGGATTGACGGAGTTGATCGATACGAGCTCTTTCAGAAGCTCCGCGGCGCTCGTCATGGCGGTTCCTGGTCCCGGATCCCTTGCTTGGCCGCGTTTTCTTGCGGGAGGGCGATAGCCGCCCCGCGGTATGCGCTTCAGCTCGAATATTTCACCGTGCAGCCATAGGGGCGCGTCACGGGATGGGCCACGGGCTTGCCGGCGACCACGGCCTCCAGCGCCTCGCGCGCATAGGGCTCGGCCTTCTGCATGTCGGCGATGCGGGTCGAGGCGATGCTGTCGGCTCCGCCCATATAGGCGAGCACCCCGTCCGGCGAGATGACGAACATGTGCGGCGTGGTCTCCGCCCGGTAGAGATGCGCGATCACGCCTTGCGGATCGAGAAGCACATGGGCGGGCGCGGCCTTCCGCCTCACGGTGTCGTCATTCGCCTTTGCGGCATCGACATAACCTTCCTCGCCCGGGGCCGAGCTCGCGATCGTCAGCCAGACCGCTCCCAGCGCGCCGGCATCGCGCTGCAATTTCTGCATGGCCCCGCTCGAATACCACTTGCCCACATAAGGGCAGCCGTCATTGGTCCATTCGAGGACGACGGTTTTGCCCTTGAGGTCGGCGAGGCGGACCTTCTGGCCGTTGCTGTCGAGGCCGGTGAAGTCGGGCGCCGCCTGGCCGATCCGGGGCGCGCCGGCGGCGAGTGCGGGCAGCGCAACGAGGGCCAAACCGGCGATCACGAGATAGGGGCGAAGTTTCAGCGGGCGAAGTCTTGGCAGGCGAAGGCTCTTCAAGCGAAGATTTGGCATGATCATCTCCCCTCGGCTTCTTGCGTCAGCTCCCGAAGCGGTCGAGCTCGTCGAGCACGGCGCTCGCGGTCAGGATTTGCGGCAGCATGACGGGCGTTCCACCATTCGGCGGGTAGAGCACATAGAGCGGCACGCCGTCACGGCCATTCTGGCGCAGGAAATCGGAGATCGCGGGGTCGGCGCGGGTCCAGTCCCCCTTGAGATAGACGACATTGCGTTCGGCGAAGGCGCGCTTCACCCTATCCGATGACAGCGCGATGCGCTCGTTGACGAGGCAGGTGACGCACCAGGCCGCCGTCATGTTGACGAAGACCGGCCTCCCTTCGGCGCGCAAGGCCGCGAGGCGTAAAGCCGAATAGGGCACAATGCCCCCCGTCGCGACAGCCGCCGAGGCGGGCAAAGCGGGCGCGGTCGCGACCTCGTGGAGGATGACGAGGGTCGAGAGCGCGGCGCCTACGGCGACGGCTCGCCCGAGCGGGCGCAGGCTTCCCTCTCGTCCTTGCGTCGCGCCCCAGGCCCAGGCCGCAAGCCCGACGAGGACGATGCCGCCCACCGCCGCCAGCACCCCATCCGGCCCCGCCTGCTGGCTGATCACCCAGACGAGCCAGGCCGCGGCGCCGTACATCGGGAAGGCGAGCGCCTGCTTCAGCACCACCATCCAGGCTCCGGGCTTCGGCAGCAGCCGGGCGAGCCCAGGCGTGAGGGCAAGGAGCGCATAGGGAGCCGCAAGGCCGAGCCCCAACGCCGCGAAGACCAGGAGCGTCACTGGCGGGGGCGCCGTGAGCGCGGCGGCGATCGCCGCCCCCATGAAGGGCGCAGTGCAAGGCGTTGCCGCCAGCACCGCCAGGAAGCCGGTGAAGAAGCTGCCGAGATGGCCGGATCTTGCGGCCAATCCCGCGCCCGCGCCGGCGAAGCCGAAGACGACCTCGAAGACGCCCGACAGGTTCAGCCCGACGAGGACGAACAGCCAAGCCATCGCCGCGACGAAAGCCGGCGACTGGAACTGGAACCCCCATCCCGCGACCGACCCTGCCGAGCGGAACGCCAGCAGCAGGGCGCCGAGGCCGGCGAAGGCCAAGAGCACGCCGAGCGTATAGGACGCCGCATGCGCCCTCAGCGCGCCGCGCTCATGGCCGGAGAGCTTGGCGAGCGCCAGCGCCTTGATGGCGAGGATCGGGAAGACGCAGGGCATCAGGTTGAGGATGAGGCCGCCGAGGAAAGCGAAGAGCAGCATGGTCGCGGTGCCGATATCGGCTTCGGCTCGCGGCAGCGCGGGGGCGGCGCCGGTCGCCTGTCGTGGATCGGCCTGTGCCGGCGCCGGCGGGGAAGCGCCAGCCGCACCCCCCTCCGGGGCCGCGACGATCTGCAGGAAAGTCTCGGCGCCGCTCGCATCCTTGATGACCAGAATGCCCGACAGCGAGGCCTTGGCATCGAAGGTCTGGGCTGGCGTGAGGGCGAGCGTCAGCTTGCCGTCGCTGACGCCGACCTTCTGCGGGGCGGCATCGTCGATAGCGCCCCATTTGTCCGGAAAGAACCAGGCGTCCGCCACGAGCTTCGAGGAGATCGCGTCTCCGGCGAGCCACAAGGTCGCGTCGGGCAGGATCTTGGCCGTGAACGGGGAGGTGCGGGGAATGCGCGCATCGGC
>JBIOEK010000385.1:0-4261 GCA_044445925.1 Hyphomicrobiales bacterium | reverse complement strand
CGGGCCAATTCGCGGGGCGGACCAGGCGCTGCTGGCGTTCGATGAAGATCAAGGCTTCGCGCTGATCCCAGGCATGGTTTCCGAGCGTCACGGCATCGGCGCCGGCTTCGATCAGCTCCTGGCAGATCTTTTCCGTGATGCCGACGCCGCCCGCGGCATTTTCGCCGTTGACGATCACGCAATCGAGCGAAAGCCGCGTCCTAAGACCGGGCAGCCGGTCGAGGACGGCGTTTCGACCGGCTTTTCCCACCACATCGCCGATGAACAACAAGCGCATCCCCGCACTCCTTGCCTCGAGGGACGGCTCGAGGCGTTTACTCTTCCGCGAGGTGAGGTCATAGCAAGGTCTTGCGCCGAGGGTCGATCCCACCCCAATTGGCGTGTGTGGCCCAACGCACCCCGGTCATGATAAGACCGGGGCGGACACAGGATCACCGGCCTTGATCGAATATCTGATGCTGATCACGCTCGGGGCGTGCGGTGCGAGCCTCATATGGCTCGGGCTGTGGCCTGCTTTGGCGCGACGCACCGAGCGGCTGGCGCGCCGGCGAATCGAAGCGACCTTGCCGATGTCGGTCGCCGAGTTCGCGGGCGAGCGCGACCAATTGCGCGCCGCGCTCGCGGTCAAGGAAGCGCGCATCGAGAAGCACGCCGAAGCGCTTGCGGCGCGGCACGCGGAGATGCTGGCGCAAGTCGGAAGGGCGAATGCCCGCCTTGCCTTGCTCGAGCAAAGCATGGCCGAGGAAAGCGAGCGCCATGGGGAGACGGCGGCCGAGCGGGAGCGCCTGGCTGCGTCGCTCGCCGGGACGAATGCCGCCCACGAGGCCGAAACTCGCGCCCATGGCTCGGCCCGCGAGCAGCTCGCCGCTCTCGAAGTCGCCCATCGCAACTTGACGGCGGCGCATGAGGCTTTGAGCGACACGGCGGATCAGCGCCGGCTTGAGACCGCCGCCCTCCAGGCAGAGCGAGAGGCCTTGCTGGGGCGGCTCGAAGGCCTCGAAGCCGCGCATCGGGTCTTGCGGGCAGACCATGCCGGCCTCGTGGAGACTTCCGACGCTCGCCATACCGAGAATGCCGTGCTCAAAGCGGAGCGCGAGATGCATCTCGAGCGTCTGGCGGTGCTGGAGGGCAGGCTCGGCACCCATGATGTCGGCTTGGCGCAACTCGGCGATCTCTTGAAGCAGCGCGAGCTCGAGAAGACCGGGGCCGAGACGCGAGCCTCGGATTTGGCGACGCGGCTTGCCGCGAGCGACGCTCATGGCGCGCGCCTCGCGCTGGATCTCGGCTCGGCACGAGAACGGCTAGCCTCCCTCGCCTCGTTGCACCAAGGGGCTCAGCAACGGGCGACCGATGCCGCAGCCGAGCTCGAGACGGTTCGCCGCGAGCTCCAGGCCAAGCTCGAGACGCTGCGCCGCGAGCTCCAAGCCGAGCGCGAGCGCGTGGAGCAGGCCGAGGCGGCCGAACGCCTGCATGTCGCCAATGCGGTGGCCGAGCTGCGTAAGCTCGAGCAGGCGCTCGAGAGCGAGATGACCAAGCTCGCCGCTGTGAGCGCATCGCTCGAGGAAGCGCGCGCCGAGCGCGATCGCCTGCAGGCGGAGACCGCACAGCTCGCGACACGTTCAGGCGACATCCCGCCCGAGCAGGCGGGAGCGGGTCCTGAGCCGATCGCCGGAGAGGAGCTGGCTGCCCGGGAAGAGCTGGTCGCCATGATCGAGCGGCTCGCCGACGACATCGCGAACGCAAGCGGGGTCGACCCCCTGCCGCCGGTCGCCGCCCCGCGGCCGCAAGGCGCGGCGAGCCGCGCGGCCGCGGAGTGAGCGGTCACTCGGAAATGGCTTCATCGCAAGACTTGCCGAAGACGCTCTTGCCGAAGACGCTCTTGCCGAAAGCGCCTTTGCCGAAGCCGCCGCGGCGCGCGCTCGGCCGGCGCCAGGTCGAGGTCAGCGTGGTCGGCTTCGGGGGGGCTCCGCTCGGCGATCTTTACGCCAAGCTTGACGAGGCCGCCGCCCTCTCCACGGTTCGGGCGGCGCTCGCGGCCGGGATCACCCTTGTGGATACCTCGCCGCATTACGGCAACGGCCTCTCCGAGCATCGTTGCGGCGCCGGGTTGCGCGGCGTCCCGCGCGACAGCTACGTGTTGTCGACCAAGGTCGGCCGCTGGATGAACCCGCTTCAGCATGGCGGGACAGCTGTCGGCCAGGGCGCGGCGGCCCCGGGCTTTGCCGGCGGCCTGCCGCACAAGGCGATTATCGATTACTCCTATGACGGTGCGATGCGTTCCTTCGAGCAATCCCTGCTCAGGCTCGGCGTCGACCGCGTCGACATCTTGTTGATCCATGACGTCGATGTCTGGACGCATGGGAAGGACGCAATCGAGGCTCGCTTCAAGGAAGCGATGGGAGGTGCCTATCTGGCGCTCGCGAAGCTGCGTGACGAGGGCGCCGTCAAGGCGATCGGGGTTGGCCTCAACGAGGCCGAAATGTGCGAGCGCTTCGCCAAGGCGGGGGATTTCGACACCATGTTGCTCGCGGGCCGCTACACCTTGCTCGAGCAATCGGCCTTGGACAGCTTCATGCCGCTCGCCGTCAAGAGGGGCATCGGCCTGATGCTCGGCGGCGTGTTCAATTCCGGGATCCTGGCGACCGGGGCGGTGCCAGGCGCGCGCCATGACTACAAACCCGCCCCGCCCGATATCATGGCCAGGGTCCAGCGCATCGAGGGCGTCTGCCGCGCCCATGGAGTGAAGCTCGCGGATGCGGCGCTGCGCTTTCCGCTCGGGCACCAGGCGGTCGCCTCGGTGGTGCTGGGGGCCGTAACGCCGCTCGAGGTCGAGCGCAACATGGCAGCGCTGGCGGCGCCGATCCCGGCCGCGCTGTGGAGCGACCTCAAGTCCGAAGGTCTTCTGCGCTCCGACGCTCCGGCGCCCGATTAAGGCCGCCCCGGGTCACTCCTCGTCGAGGGGCGTTGTTCCCGTAGGCTTGCCGTCGGCGGTCAGGGTGATGCGCTCGATTCTCGCTTCGGCCTGTCGCAACAGCCCCTCGCAGCGCAGCTTCAGGGCCTCCCCACGTTCATAGATCGCAATCGATTCCTCGAGCGGCACATCGCCGCGTTCGAGTCGGCCGACGATCGTTTCGAGCTCGGCGAGCGCCATCTCGAAGGGCAGATCGGCGATGTCGGCATGATTGCCGGCCTCCTTGGCGGCTCCCTTGGTTCCTTCCTTGGCGGTCGTCTTGGCGGTCGTCTTGGCGGGCTCGGTCATGCGGCGCTCCGGCGGGATGCGTCCATATGCGGCATGGGCGCGGCTCATGACAAGGCGATCTGGCCCAATGGGCTCAATCGGCTCAACCGGGCGCGAGATGCGAGCGCAATTGGAAGGCAAGGCCGAGCAGCGCTACGCCGTAGAAGACGAGATCGATGGCGAGGAACAGGCCCAGCACGTACCAGCCATTCGCCGGCCAGCCCGCCAGGATGACCACCCCCAGCATGAAGGTGACGAGGCCGGACAGGATGGCGATCCGCCAAGGCGTGTCGGGCCCCATCTGCGAGGCGACATAGATGCGCACTAGCCCCGTGGCGCAGAGGGCTGCGCCTAGGCAGAGCGTCAAGGCCGCGGCGACCAAGAGTCCAGGATTGACGACGCAGAAAATGCCCGCGAGAACGAGCAGCGCCCCCGCCGCGCACAAGAGCACGAGGCGGCCCCAGCTCTTCATGTGCGCGCCGATGCCGATCTCGGCGACGCCGGCCATGATCATCACCACGCCGTTGACGACAACGCTGAGGATGGTCGCCGTGACCAGGGAACCGAAGGCGATGGCGCCGAACAGGATGAAGGCCGCGCCGAGCGCGGCGAACCAGCCCCAACGGGCGCGCAGATGCGCGATGCTCGATCCAAGGTTATGCGAGATGACGATGGTAGGGGCGGCCTTCGGAAGATCGACGGGCCATGGGAGGTCTCCTCTCGATGCGGGTCGCTCGGAACGGCCTGGCAATCTAGCACCCAGTTTCATTGGAGCGTGAGTCGAGATCAAGACCCAGCGCCGGCTGAATCATCGGTTAGCTGGCGCAAGACGACCCGGCCCAATCGCCAAAGCTTGACCAGCGGACGCGGCAGCGGTATTACATTCAGCGAAATGTAAGGCAAGAACATGGACGCGGCGATTACGAGCAAGGGTCAGGCGACGATCCCGAAAGCCATCCGGGAGCATCTGCGGCTCAAGCCGGGGGACCGCATCAAGTTCTTCCTGCACCCCAACGGCAGCGT
>JBIOEK010000384.1:0-4266 GCA_044445925.1 Hyphomicrobiales bacterium | reverse complement strand
AGCGTGATGCCCGCTATGCGGCGCGCAAGGCCCGCAAGCTCGAGCGTCTGAACAGCCCCTTCGGCAAGCTCGGCCGCCGTTGATGCCAGAGGCCGGCCGAGCCGGCCTTTGGTTTACAGCAAGCCTTCCCACACGGCGACCGCCGCGGCGAGGTCCTCGATCGCTGCGCCGATCGATTTGAACAGCGTGACGTCGAGAGGCGAGGTTCGCCCCTTGGCGCGGCCCGAGACGAGGCCCGCGAGGTCGCCCAGCACCCGGTCGGCCGAGATCGCCTCGTCGCGGAGCGCGATCGCGATATCGCCGCCCTCGCTCAGCGCCGCCTTCGTGTCGATATAGACGCGGGCGCGGCGCAGGGCCTCGTCATCGGCCTCGCGCGTCTCCAGGCTATAGGCGCCGACAAGGTCGAGATGGCTGCCGGCCGCGAGCCATCCGCCCAGGATGAGCGGTGTCTTTGAGAGCGTCGCGCAGGAGATGATATCGGCCCGGCGCGCCGCGGCTTCGAGATCCTGCGTGGCCGTGACGCGTAGCCTTGCCGCTTCGCCGGAGCCCATGGTCTCTGCGGCATTCATCCGCTCCACGAGCTCTTCGGCCCGCGCGCCATTATGATTCCAGATCGTCACCTCGCGGATCTCGCGGATGGCGCAATGGGCACGGATGAGGAAAGGCGCGAGTGCTCCCGCCCCGACCATCAACAGGCGCGAAGCATCGGGGCGCGCGAGGTAAGAGGCGGCGAGCGCCGAGGTCGCGGCCGTGCGCCAGAGGGTGAGGCGCGTCCCGTCCATCGCGGCGAGCGGTTCGCCCGTCGCTCCGTCGAGGAGGAGCGTCGTCGCATAGACGCTCGGGCGGCCGCGCGCGGCGTTGCCGGGAAAGACGGTGGCGATCTTGGTCGCGAGATAGGAAGGCTTGCTGGCGGCGCCCGTCCACGCCGACATGAGCAACAGCGTCGCGCTCTCCGTGCCCGTCTCCGTCACCCTGGCGACCGGATGATGATGACGTTCGGGCGCCACGAGCCCGGCCGCGAAAGCGCCCCGCAACGCCTCGATGAGGACCGGAAAGGCGAGTGCCGCATCGATTTCAGCCGCCGAGACGACACGCACGATCCGAGCTCAGCTCCTCGTTCGGGGGCAGCCGCGATTTGTGCGGCCGCTCCCGCTTTGCTGACAGCGATTCCCGCAGCCTGTCAATGCCGAGCTTGGTGAATTCGCGAAGCCGGTAGCTCCCCGGCGACGCGATGCCCGAGCCAGCTGCCGGCACTCACTCTTCTTAGAAGAGCCTGCGAATTTCCCCTTCGGTCGCGACTGCGATATCGTGTGGGCCTCGCGACGAGGCCTCGCCGTCCTCGCGTGAGGGGCGGGTGCCGCAAGATGTGCTTGCGCAAGGACCGATCGAGGGGCCGATGACCAAATCAACGAAGCTGAAGAAGCCGTCGAGCTTGGCGATGGCGATGGCGAGGCCAAGGCCGGTCGTCGGCGAAACTCCGCCGCGCCAGGATGGCGAGACGGCGCCCATGGCGCTCGGCCTCGCTGCGGGCGAGCTGTCGCCGCAAATGCACGCCTATTTCGACAAGTGCCGCGAGAAGATCGGCTTCGTCCCGCATGTGCTCATGAGCTATGCGCATGACACCACCAAGCTCGAAACCTTCGTCGCCTTCTACAACGATTTGATGCTCGGGCCGTCAGGCCTGTCGAAGCTCGAGCGCGAGATGATCGCGGTTGTGGTGTCGAGCGAGAATCATTGCTTTTATTGCCTCGCCGCGCATGGAGCGGCGGTGCGCCAGCTCTCGGGCGACCCGGTGCTGGGCGAGCTGATGGCGATGAACTGGCGCGCCGCCGAGCTCTCTCCCCGCCACAAGGCCATGCTCGGCTTCGCCGCCAAGGTGACGCTGCATTCGCGCCAGATCAACGAGGCGGATCGCGAAAATCTGCGCAAGGCCGGCTTCTCCGAGCGCGACATCTGGGATATCGCCGCCGTCGCCTCTTTCTTCAACATGTCGAACCGGATGGCCTCGGCGATCGATATGCGGCCCAATCGCCAATACCACGCCCAGGCACGCTGAAGGCGACAGCCCGCAAGCATCGGGCGTCGGACGTCCCAAGAGAGCTTGGGCCAAAAGCACTTGGGCCAAAAGCACTTGGGCCAAGAAGATCCGCCAAAGTCTTTGCAGACAAAAAAAGGCCGGCTACGAAGCCGGCCTACGGAGTCGTTTGGGGATCAACTCAAGCGCGTCTGCCGATCACGGTGCAGGTTCCCAGGGGGCTGGGGGGCAAAAGTCCAGGAACCACGCACCGGACCGGTCAGACGACGAGGTTGAGAATAGCGGATAGTGGGGCGTCGAAAGGGCGTCGGTAGGGCGAAATTTAGGCTTTTGCCTATAGGCCGGATTTGCACGGCTTCGTGAATTCTCTTGAATGCGAGGCCTCCCCGCGCGATGATGCCGTGCTGCGGCGCCGCCTGACGGGAAGCCGCTGGAAGCTGGGTACAAGAAGAGGCGCAATGAGCGATCTCGATCCGATATACGCGGCCGCGCGGGGAGCGGAACTTGTCCGCTTTCCCGTTGCGGCGAAAGAGCGCATCTCATTCGATCGGCTGGAGCTGCGGGAAATCTTCAATCTCTACGGCCGCAAGGTGGTGTCGGGCGAGTGGCGCGACTACGCGGTCGATTTCTTGAAGGATCGGGCGGTCTTCTCGGTTTTCCGGCGCGCCTCCGAAATGCCGCTCTACCGCATCGTCAAGGATCCGGGGCTGGCACGCCGCCAGGGCGCCTATGCGGTGATCGGGGCGACTGGCCTCATCCTCAAGCGCGGCCACGAGCTGCGCAACGTGTTGCGCGTGCTGGAGAAACCGCTGCGGCTCGTGAGTTGAGAGCGAAGGCGAGTGGGGATCAGAGGCGCGGCGAACCTTGTCCGTTTTCTATTCGCCACTCGCCCCTCAAGACCGGTAATCCCCGTTGATCTCGACATAGGCCTTGGTGAGGTCGCAGGTCCACATCCTGGCCCGTCCATTCCCGAGCCTGAGATCGACGTCGATGGTGATCTCCTCCTCTTTCATCGAGGCCGAGACCTCGGTCTCGTCATAGGCCGCGTCACGCTCGCCCCTATGCGCGACCCTTATGCCGTTGAACGAGATCGATAAGCGATCGCGATCGGCGGGTTCTCCGGCCTTGCCGACTGCCATCACCACGCGGCCCCAATTCGCATCCTCGCCGGCGATGGCGGTCTTGACCAGGGGTGATTCGGCGATGGCGCGAGCAATCTTCTTGGCCGAACGGGGCGAAGCGGCGCCCGAGATGTTCACCTCCACGAATTTCCGCGCGCCCTCGCCGTCACGCGCTACTTGCTTGGCGAGGTTTTCGAGAACGGCGTTGAGCGCCGCCTTGAAGGGGCGCAGGCGCCGATCGGCAGCGCTCGCGATCGGCGTGGCACCCCTTTCCCGCGCCGCGCCGGTGGCGAAGATCATCAGCGTGTCCGAAGTAGAGGTATCGCCATCGACCGTCATGGCGTTCATCGACATGTCCGCGGCGCGTGCCAGCATTGCTTGCAGCGCAGGCGCGGCGATCGGCGCATCTGTAAACAGGAAGGACAGCATCGTTCCCATGTCGGGGGCAATCATGCCGGCGCCCTTGGCGATGCCGTTGATGGTCACCGCCACATCGCCGATCGCAGCCTTGGCGGTCGCGACCTTCGGATAGGTGTCGGTGGTCATCATCGCCTTGGCGGCCTCGAGCAGGGCGCCGGGTTCGGCTGCCGCGGCGAGGGCGCCGAGCACGCCCTCGAATTTTCTTGCGTCGAGCGGCTCACCGATGACCCCGGTCGAGGCGAGGAAGATCTCGGAGGCGGGGGCGCCGGTCGCCTTGGCGGCCAAGGCGGCCGTGAGCTTCACGGCCTCGCGGCCGCTGCGCCCGGTGAAGGCGTTGGCATTGCCGGAATTGACCACGAGCACCCGCGCTTTGCCGCCTTTCAGCTTCGCGCGGCACCAGTCGACGGGCGCGGACGGGCATTTCGAGCGCGTGAACACGCCGGCCGCCTGCGTTCCCTTATCCATCAGCGCCAGCAGCACGTCGGTGCGCCCCTGATAGCGAATGCCCGCCGCGGCGGTCGCGAAGCGCACGCCCGGGATCTCGGGCAGGTCCGGATAGGATTTCGGCGCGAGCGGCGAGACGGCTTTGGACGGGTTCTTTGCCAAGGGGGCCTCCCAGCTTGTCTTCGGTCGCGTGCCGACGATGTCTATCCTTCGTGCTCAACAGCTGATGGGCAAAGTGTCAAGGTT
>JBIOEK010000383.1:0-4273 GCA_044445925.1 Hyphomicrobiales bacterium | reverse complement strand
TCATCAGCGGCATCGAATGTCCGCGAAAGGGCACATTCGGCGCGACGGACATGAGGAAGCTCCGCACCATGCCCGTATAGACGAGCTCTCCCGTCATCAGCCGCTCGGCGTCCGTGTAGCCGGATGCAACGACCTCGCCATCGGCGAGCGGGACAAGATCGGTGGTGGTCGATCCCACGTCGACGAACAGGCCATGGCGCAACGCGCTCGCCGCAAATCGCGCCGAGGCGTGCCAATTCGCAGACGCGATCTCGGCAATATGATCCGCGAGATCGTCGATGCGGAGAAAGCCGGCGGGGCCCGCATAGAACCCGATGTCGTCGGCATCGAGACAGCGTGAGGCGAGATGAGCAAGGCCTTGCACGCCCTCGGAGCGCGAAGCAAAGACATCCGCGAGCTCACCGGTCATCGTCGCGGCGTGCCGCGCCGATGCCCCGATGCGCCGAATCGCGGTCGCGAATGCAGCCTCGAGCTTGTTGAGGCCGAGCCAGAGCGGAGAAGGCAGCTGGACGGCTCGTGTGATGAGGCCATTCTCGAGGCGCACGGCCTTGAGATGCGCCCCGCCGATATCCCAGCCGATAATCGTTTTCATCCAGGGGCATTCTCCGCGGCGACCAAGCCTGATAACTACCGCGCGGTGCGACTGCCAGCTAGATCAATGGGATGAAGCTCGACATCATTCCCGTCATCGATATGCGCCACGGGCTCATAGTGCGCGCCGTGATGGGGCGCCGCGATCTCTACAAGCCTATCATTACGCCGCTGAGCCCGACCGCGGACCCCGTGGACGTGACCTCGGGCCTGCTGCGGCTTCACCCCTTCGACAAGCTCTATGTGGCCGATCTCGATGCGATCGAAGGAAACGGGCACAACAGCTCCGTCATCGCGGCACTGCGGGCGCGCTTTCCAGATCTCGATATCTGGACCGACAACGGTGCCGCAACCGCCGACGCGGTTTGCCGCTGGCTCGACCGCGATCGCGGCACCTTGGTGCTCGGCAGCGAGTCGCAGACGAGTTGCGACCTCATGGCCAGCTTCCGCGACGATCCGCGCCTGGTGCTGTCGCTCGACTTTCGCGCGGATGCCTTCCTGGGGCCTCCTGAGCTCTTGGAACCGTCGCTCTGGCCGCGCCGCGTGATCGCGATGACCTTGTCACGGATCGGCGGCGCGGCGGGCCCGGACTTCGAGCGATTGGCGGCGCTTCGCCTGGCCGACCCGCGGCTGCACCTGCATGCCGCCGGCGGATTGCGCGGGCGCGAGGACCTTGCGCGCCTCGCCGAAATGGGGATCAAGGGCGTGCTGGTGGCCTCGGCTCTGCATGACGGGCGCCTCGCCGCAAGCGAGATCGCCGAATTCGCCGAGGGCTGAAATGTGCAACGAGGCCAGGCCGAGGCAAAAAGAACTACTCCGCTCCCGCAAAGCCCGGATTTGTGATCCCGGCCCTGCGGAGAGGCGGTGCATCTCCCTATTGCGAGATGCTCGACGGCGCGGTCTTTCAGTGCCCGTTGCCGTCAACCGGTCCGGCTGTGAAGCCTGGATCAGGCCGCCGCGAAGGGATGCTTCGCGGAATCGCGCTTCGCCACCACTTCCGAGGGCTTCGGCTCGCCGTTGACGGCGCGCGCCAGCGCCTCCTTCGTGGCTTTGTAGTTGAACTCCTGGATCTTCTTGTCGTCGTTGGCTTCCCAATGGATGAAGACGCCGACGCAGATGAAGAGATCGTCAGCTTCGCCCACGGGGATGACACCTTCGGCGACGCTGTCGGCTACGGCCTTCCCCACTGCGTGTTGCGCCGGCCCGAACATTTGCACCGCCTGCTTGGCGCCCTTGATGGTGACCTTGTTGTAGAGCACCGTCGATGGCTTGCAGGCGAGGTTCGGTGCCACGAGCGCGAGCAGCGTGGTGAAGCCGTCCTTGTTGTTGGTGAGAGCGTTCGCGAACGCCGTCTCCGCCGCGCTACCACGCGGTCCGATGATGAGGTCGATATGGGCAACCTCATTTCCTTCGCCGACCAGTGACTCGCCGACGCACATCTTGGTGATCTTGGCCATAAATGCTCCTCCCTGGAGAATACAAACCCGAGCAACCGTCCGCTCAACAGGCGTCCGGCCCGTGAGCTATCCTTGTTCTCAGCATCCGGCTTGATGCCGGATCGGTTGGCCAGATAGCGGCGGAAGAACCTTCCGCGTCACAAGTCAATCACTCTTCCGGATCGGCCGCAAGATGTCTTGTGGCTCATGTGGCTTGTGGCTCAGATACCTTGCAGTTCTGAGACGAAGAGCGTCGCGACCGTGAGATCGGCGCTTGTGCCGGGATTGACACCCTTGCTCTTGAGAGCCAAGTCCCAGGCGAGGAGCTCGTCCTGAAGCTCTTCGAGCGAGCTCGCCAGGCTGAGGCGCTCGTGGAAAATGCTCGCCGTCGATTGGGTGGCTTGGGCGATCGCCTGGCCTTGCCGGCGCAATATATGCGTATCGGGGAATGCCGACAGGAACCGCAAATAGGCGCCAAGCGTCGCAAGCCGCGGGTCGACGTGAAGCCTCTTCAAGGACTGGAGTGCCGGCAAGCCGACATCGAAGATGTCCGAAAAGCCGGTCGTGTATTGCCGCGCGATGCGGTCGCGCGACGCGGCCTCGACCATCGCCTCGAGGAGCGAGACCCGTGCGGGCGAGCGGACATCGTGGTCACGGACCTCCCCGAGACCGCCGGGAGCCGCGCGCCTGATGGCCTCGAAGGCGAGGCAGGCATCCGCCCGATCGAGTGCGGCGAGTATATCGCGGACGCCTGCACGCAAATCCCGCGGGTTGCGCTCGGCCGCCGCCGCCAGCGGCGCGCAGAGGAGAACGATGCCGAGATTGGTGTTCTGGTGGCTCGCCGCCAATGTCGCCTCGACGGCGCCCAATATCCGCCTGCCGACCGGCGCTCCCTGGCAGGCGATGAACGGGGCGGCCGCTCGGGCGCTGCGGATGAAATCCTCGACCGTCATGGCATGGCCGGCCGCGAAGACATGCACATTGCCGGGCTTCGGCGCTTCGAGCTCGTCGCGGCAGGCCCGTTCAAAGGCCTCGGCGATTGCAGCCGCGGGCCGCATCATCCGGTCAGGCTGGAGGGGGCGCTTTCGCGCATGGCGGCGAGGAAGTCGCCTGCAATCGCGCCTGCGATATCCACCTCCACCACGCTTTGCAGCCCGCTCCAGGCCGGCATCGAATTCACTTCGAGAATATAGGGGAGGCCATCTTTGCCGATCGCGATGTCGACACCGGCGAAATCGGCGCCGACGCAAGCGGCTGCGCGGATCGCCAGGCCGGCGAGCTCGGCTCCGAGGCAAACCGCCTCCGGGCGCCCTCCTTGCTTGACATTGGTGATCCAATGGGTCGCTCGGCGCCGCATGGCCGCGACCACCCTGCCGCGCGAGACGAGCGCCCGTAAATCGCTGTGATCGGGGCCGGCCCCACCCACGAAGCGCTGCAAGTAGTAGACGCCGGCGACCGCATCTTCCTCGGGAAGCTCGCAAGGATCACGGATCAGCCTCAACCCGCGTCCCTGCGATCCGAAGAGCGGCTTGAGGACAAGCGGGCCGCCTATCGTCTCGCGCCGCGCGATGCGCAGGGCCTCGGCACGGCCCTCGATCGCCCAGCTATCCGGGGTCGGCAGGCCGGCCCGCGCCGTCAGGAAGCTCGTCATGGATTTGTCGACGCAGCGCTCGATGGCACGGGCATCGTTCCAAACCAGCACGCCGAGCTCGCGCAGGGCGTGGAGCACGCCGAGCCTGCGCGTCACGGCCTCGAAGCTGCCGGCCGCGATGCCGCGCACGATGGCGCCTTTGGGCAAATCCGGTCCTAGCTCCGGCATGAGGAGGCCGCTCGGATGACCAGTCGAGAACAGGCAGGCTGACAGCTGCACGAAGCTCGCTCGCGCGCCCGCCGCCTCGAGCCTACCGATGAGCGAACGGGCGTGGCCGTCGCGCCCGTGACCGATCACGGCGACATGCAAACCAGCTCCCGGGGCACCCTTGAGGCAATTGCTTCCCGAGGTGCTGGATCGCCTAGGTGAAGGAGGCATCGAGAAGGCCGGGATCGAGCGCGCCCGCATGGAAGCTGTCGCCGGTTTCGAGCGCCGTGACAATGACCGCGGCCGGGCTGAACAGCATGGGGTCGATCGCGTAGAAATCTCCGCCCACGCGCTTGAAGGTCTCGGCGAAGGGTCGCCCGTAATCGCGCGAGGCCCGGCTCGGCATGCGTTCGGCGAGCGCCTTGGCCTCCTCTCCCGGACCCTTCAC
>JBIOEK010000382.1:0-4276 GCA_044445925.1 Hyphomicrobiales bacterium | reverse complement strand
GCATCGGCTCCTCGGCGGGGCTGATGCGCATGGGTCTCACCTTGGCGATGCACCATGCGCGCCATCGCACCGCCTTCCAGAAGAAGCTCGTGGACCAGCCGGCCATGCGAGCGACGCTCGCCGACCTCGCGCTCTCGCTCGAAGGCGCGGTCGCGGTCGCGCTGAGGCTCGCTTGCGCCTTCGACCGCTCGGGCGAGGAGCCCTCCGAGAGAGCCTATGCGCGGCTCTTGACGCCGGCGATCAAGTTCGCCGTCTGCAAGACGGCGCCGGGCTTCCTCTACGAGACCATGGAATGCCTGGGCGGCAATGGCTATGTCGAGGAGAGCCCCCTACCCCGCCTCTATCGCGAGGCGCCGGTCAACGCCATCTGGGAGGGGTCCGGCAACATCATGGGGCTCGACCTCTTGCGCGCCGCCTCGCGCGAGCGCGAATCGGCGCATGCGGTCATTGCGGAGCTCGGGCGGCAGACGCGCGATCTTCCGGGCGCCGAGCGGGCCGTCGATTGGCTTCTCGCGGGCCTTGCGGCTTCAGATGCGGAGCAGCGCTTGCGCGCCCTCACGCAACGCCTGGCGACGCTCGCAACCGCAGCCGCCTTGTCGCAATCGGCGCCGCCCGCAATCGCCGAGGCCTTCGCCCGCACGCGTTTGCTCGAGGAGCACGCCATGATCGGCTCAGCCGATCTCGGCGGTGCGGCCAATCCCCTGATCGAGCGGGCCTTCTCGGCGGATTGAAGGTCAGCGTCAAATCTCTGTTATGGAAACCTGCGAGCGAGTCGCGCGTTCGATAGCCGTCTCGCCGTCGCCGCCACCTCGTAACCGAAGGGTCGATCCATGGTCATTACCACCGCACATCTCTCGCCCATCCTTTCGATCATCGCCGGCATCGCCATCCTGATCATGCCGCGTCTCCTCAACTTCATCGTGGCGATCTATCTCATCATTATCGGCGTGATCGGGCTCGGCTTCGTGCATGTCTGACAGGCCGAATGGCGGCTGCCCCTGAAGGCCGCGATTTGACTTCGCCTTCCGACCTCACCATGTTCCGCCCTCTTCGCGACCCCATTCCCTGAGGCTTGCGGGCCAAACCGCAGGCTCGCGCAGCAAGCGGACATCATGAAAGTCGTCGTCGTCGAATCGCCTGCGAAGGCGAAGACCATCAATAAGTATCTGGGTCGGGGCTATGAGGTCCTGGCCTCCTTCGGGCATGTCCGCGATCTGCCGCCGAAGGACGGCTCGGTCGATCCCGAGGATGACTTCGCCATGAAGTGGGAGCTCGAGGCGAAGGGCGCCAAGCACGTCGCGGCGATCGCCAGGAGCGTGAAGGGCTCGGAAGGGCTCATCCTCGCGACCGACCCGGACCGCGAGGGCGAAGCCATTTCCTGGCACATCGTCGAGGCCCTGACGGCCAAGCGCGTCCTGAAGGGCGTGCCCGTCGAGCGCGTGACCTTCAACGCCATCACGAGGGATGCGGTGACCAAGGCGATGGCGCAGCCGCGCGCCATCGATCAGGCCCTGGTCGACGCTTATCTCGCCAGGCGCGCACTCGATTATCTCGTGGGCTTCAACCTGTCGCCGGTGCTGTGGCGCAAGCTCCCCGGAGCGCGTTCGGCGGGCCGCGTGCAGTCGGTCGCGCTGCGGCTCGTCTGCGAGCGCGAGCTCGAGATCGAGCGCTTCGTGGCGCGCGAATACTGGTCGATCGTCGCGACCTTGAGGACCAAGGCCGGCGCCCCCTTCGAAGCGCGGCTGGTGGGCGCCGACGGCTTGAAGATCACCCGCCTCGATGTCGGCACGGCGAAGGAGGCCGAGGCCTTCAAGGGAGCGCTCGACGCCGCGCGCTTCAGCGTCGCCAACATCGAGGCAAAGCCCGCCAAGCGTCACCCGTTCCCGCCCTTCACCACCTCGACTCTGCAGCAGGAAGCCTCCCGCAAGCTCGGAATGTCGCCCGCGGTGACCATGCGCATCGCGCAGCGTCTCTATGAGGGCGTCAATGTCGGGGGAGAGAGCGTCGGCCTCATCACCTATATGCGCACCGACGGCGTCGACATGGCGCAAGAGGCCGTAGCCGATATCAGGAAGATGATCGCGGCCGAGCACGGCGACCGCTATCTCCCGCATGCCCCTCGCCGCTCCGTCAACAAGGCCAAGAACGCGCAGGAAGCCCATGAGGCGATCCGCCCGACCGATCCCTTGCGCCATCCCAAGGCGATGGCGCGCCTGCTCGAGCCTGAGCAAGCGAAGCTCTACGAGCTGATTTGGGTGCGCGCCGTGGCCAGCCAGATGGAGAGTGCGATCCTCGAGCGCACCACCGCCGATATCACGGCTCTGGCCGGCTCGCGTCGGCTCGACCTGCGCGCCACCGGGCAGGTCGTGAATTTCGACGGCTTCCTCAAGCTCTACCAGGAAGGGCGCGACGAGGAGCCGGAGGATGAGGAGAATCGCCGCCTGCCGCCCATGAACGCGGGCGACCCTCTCGCCCGCGAGAAGATCGACATTGCCCAGCACTTCACCGAGCCTCCGCCCCGCTTCTCGGAGGCGAGCCTGATCAAGCGCATGGAGGAGCTCGGCATCGGCAGGCCCTCGACCTATGCCTCGATCCTCGCCGTGCTCCAGGATCGCGAATATGTCACGCTCGAGAAGAAGCGGCTCGTGGCCGCCGATAAGGGGCGCATCGTCACGGCCTTCCTCGAGAATTTCTTCAAGCGCTACGTCGAATATGACTTCACCGCCTCGCTCGAGGAGGATCTCGACCGCATCTCGAACAGCGAGATCGCCTGGAAGGAGGTCATGCGCCGCTTCTGGCAGGATTTCTCGGCGGCCATCGCCGGCACCAAGGAGCTGCGCACCGCCGAGGTGCTGGACGCTCTCAACAAGGCGCTGGCCCCGCATATCTTTCCCGACAAGGGGGATGGCGGCAACCCGCGCGCCTGCCCCTCTTGCGCCGATGGCAGCTTGTCGCTGAAGCTCGGCAAGTTCGGCGTGTTCATCGGCTGCTCGAACTATCCCGAATGCCGATTTACGCGCCAGCTCTCGGCGCCCGCCGGGGCCGACGGCAAGGGTGCGAATGGCGAAGCGGGCGCTCTCGCCAATGGGGTGCAGGTGCTCGGCAAGGATGAGGCGACCGGCCTCGACGTGACCTTGAGGGATGGGCGCTTCGGGCCCTATCTCCAGCTCGGCGAGGGCGAGAAGCCCAAGCGCGCCAGCCTGCCCAAGGGCCTCAGCCCCGCCGCGGTCGACCTCGCCAAGGCGCTCGAGCTGCTGTCGCTGCCCCGCGAGGTGGCGAAGCACCCGGAGACCGGCGAGCCCATTCTCGCCGGCATCGGGCGCTACGGACCCTATGTTCAGCATGGCAAGACCTTCGCCAATCTGGAACAGGCCGACGATGTGCTGGTGATCGGCGCCAACCGGGCGATCGATCTCAACATCGCGCGCGAGACCAGGGGGCCCGGGCGCGGCCGTTTCGGCGGCGGCGGCACGCCGCCCGGCCGGCCGCTCGGCGAGCATCCGGACGGCGGCCCTGTCGTGGTGCGGCCCGGACGCTTCGGCCCCTATGTCAATCACGGCAAGCTCAACGCCACCTTGCCCAAGGGACACGATCCCGACAGCCTCACCCTCGATCAGGCGCTGCAGCTTCTGCAGGCAAAGGAGGCCGCGGGCGGCGGCGCGAAACCGGCAAGGCGGGCTGCGAAACGCGCTACGCCAAAAGCCGGCGCCTCGGCCAAGGGCAAGCCCAGGGCCAAGCCGAAGAGCAAGGCCAAGAATCAGTCCATGGCCAAGAGTCGGTCCAAGGCTGCAGGATAGAGGTCGCAGGATAGAGGGAGCGCGAAGGCGCGGGGCTCGCCTCGGCGTTTCCGCACCGGCGGGGCTATCCGCGGGGCGTACCAAGCGAATGACAAGCATCGCTCTTCGCCATCGCTCTTCGCCGTCACTCTTGGCCCATGGCCTTTGCGGCGCCAGCATGCGACAACATCCGCCCCTCTGCTATGGACATGAGCTTGCCCAAGGGACCTCAAGCGCGCGCGACCGGAAACTTGCCCTCGCGCGACGATATTCTCGAATTCGTGGCGCGAGAGAGCGATCGCGGCGTCAAGATCGGCAAGCGCGAGATCGCCCGCGCCTTCGCCGTCAAGGGCGCCGACCGCATCGAGCTGAAGCGTCTTCTCAAGGAGATGGAGGCGCAGGGCCTCTTGGATCGCCGGCGCAAGGCGATGGCCAAGGCCGGCACCTTGCCGAGCCTCGTGGTCGCCGAGATCGCCGGCACCACCCAGGACGGCGATCTC
>JBIOEK010000381.1:0-4294 GCA_044445925.1 Hyphomicrobiales bacterium | reverse complement strand
GGCCTGTTGCCATCGGTCTGTGGGTCCCGTGTCTGCACCGCATCACTTCGTGCTGCGGCGCGCACGGGACGACCCCTATGAATGTCGACAGACCCTAGCGCAGGCTCGTGGCGCCGTAGCTCCGGATTCACTTGTCAAAAAACAG
The DNA here is from genome assembly GCA_044445925.1 of Hyphomicrobiales bacterium. Classification (GTDB taxonomy): domain Bacteria; phylum Pseudomonadota; class Alphaproteobacteria; order Rhizobiales; family Beijerinckiaceae; genus GAS188. The sequence continues at coordinate 4,149 of JBIOEK010000381.1, read as the reverse complement.
CGGGCTGCGGCACGTCATCTCGAGGGTGCATGATAGTCGAGGCGTGATGAGAACGCAACAGGAACTTTGGCTGCAGGAAATGGGCGCTACGCCGCCTTCTTCTTGGCTGTGATCAGGCGCCGATTGATCAGGACCTCGGCGATCTGCACGGCATTGAGGGCCGCGCCCTTGCGCAGATTGTCGGAGACGCACCAGAAGGCGAGGCCGTTCTCGACGGTCGGGTCCTCGCGCAACCGCGACACATAGGTCGCGTCCTCGCCGGCCGCTTCATGCGGCGTGATGTAGCCGCCCGGCTCATGCTTGTCGATGATCAGGATGCCGGGCGCCGAGCGGAGCAGATCGCGCGCCTCGTCGACCGAGATCGGACGCTCGAACTCGACATTCACGGCTTCGGAATGGCCGATGAAGACCGGGACGCGCACGCAGGTGGCGTGCAGCTTGATCTTGGGATCGAGGATCTTCTTCGTCTCGACCATCATCTTCCACTCTTCCTTGGTCGAGCCGTCCTCCATGAACACGTCGATCTGGGGAATGACGTTGAAGGCGATGCGCTTGGGGAATTTGCCGGCTCTGACCTCGCTCGCCGTGAACACGGCGCGCGTCTGCTCGAAGAGCTCGTCCATGGCGTCCTTGCCGGCGCCGGAGACCGATTGATAGGTCGCAACCACGACGCGTTTGATGGTCGCGGCGTCGTGCAAGGGCTTCAGCGCCACGACGAGCTGGGCCGTCGAGCAGTTCGGATTGGCGATGATGTTGCGCTTCGAGAAGCCCTTGATCGCATCGGCGTTCACTTCCGGCACAATCAGCGGCACATCGGCATCGTAGCGCCAGGCGGAGGAGTTATCGATGACGACGGCGCCCTGCGTGGCGATTTTCGGCGACCACTCCTTCGACACGGCGCCGCCGGCCGACATCAGGCAGATATCGGTGCCGGTGAAGTCGAAATGCTCGAGCGCCTTCACCTTCAGCGTGGCATCGCCAAAGGAAACCTCCTGGCCGATGCTGCGGCGGGAAGCCAGCGCCACCACCTCATCGGCCGGAAAGGCACGCTCGGCGAGGATCGACATCATTTCGCGGCCCACATTGCCGGTGGCGCCGACGACAGCGACCTTATAGCCCATCGGAATATCCTCGTTGTGCTTTGAGACGTTGTCCTTTGAGACGGCATCTCGGAGATGTTGCGATATCTTGGCTCGAATATCTTGGCTCGGATATCTTTGGAGACGTCTTGATCTCCCCGCCCTTAAAGCTCGCCTGCGGCGGCTCTCTCACTCCCCCGCCCGGGGCGAGGAGGCCGGGCAGGCGTCAGCGCGTCGCGTCGCCTTTGGCGGTCGACGTTTTCGTGGCGGTCGCTTTCGGTGCGAAGATCGCGGCCTGAACGAGCATGGACGAACGCTTCTCCTCGGCGTGAGGCCGATGCGTGGTGCAAAACACGCATTCGGGCAAGATGTCAATGGCGCGAGGAGGCGACCTAGAGGCGACCTCACCTCACCGGCGGAGCGTAGAGGATGCCGCCCTTCGACCATAGCGCGTTCACGCCGCGCGGCAGTTTCATGGGCGACCCCATTCCGAGATTGCGCTCGAAGATCTCGCCGTAGTTGCCGACCGCCAATATGGCCCGCATCGCCCAATCGTCCGCCAGCCCCATGGCCGCGCCAAACTTGCCCTCGACGCCGAGCAGACGCTTGACCTCGGGGTTCGGTGACTTCACCGCTTCGGCCGCATTCGCCCTGGTGACGCCGAGCTCCTCCGCGTCGATCAGGGCGTTCATGGTCCAGCGCACGATATCGAACCATTTGTCGTCGCCGTCGCGCACCACGAGGCCGAGCGGTTCCTTGGAGATGACTTCCGGCAAGATCATGTAATCGTCGGGATTGGCGAGCTTCAGCCGCGCCGAAGCCAGCGCCGAGGCGTCCGAGGTGAACACGTCGCAGCGCCCGTCATGGAAGGCCCGCGTCGCGTCATCGTCGCTCGCGAAGGAAACGAGCTCGTATTTGAGCTTGTGGGCGCGGAAGAAATCGGCCGCATTGAGCTCGCTCGTCGAGCCTTGCTGGGTGCACACCGTGGCCCCCGCGAGCTCGGTGGCCGAGGTGAGCCCGGCCGATTTCTTGGCGAGGAAGGCCTGCCCGTCGAAGAAGGTGAAGCCCGTGAAATGCAGGCCGGCGGCGGTATCGCGCTGCATCGTCCAGGTGGAGTTGTGGGTCAAAAGATCGACCGCGCCCGAGGTCAGCGCCTGGAATCTCGTCGTCGCCGTCAGCGGCATGAACTTGACCTTGGCGGGGTCGCCGAGGACGGCAGCAGCGATTGCCCGGCAGATATCGGCGTTGAAGCCCTTGAACTGCCCGTTATCTCCCGGTTGGCCGAAGCCCGGGAGATTGGGATTGATGCCGCAGATCAATTGGTCGCGCATCTTCACCTGCTCCAGCGTGCCGGCGCGCGCAGCTTGGGCTGCCGCGATCACGCCGCACGCCGCGAAAGCCAGGCAGAAGATGTGACGCATGCACCCCATCATGACATTTCTCCTTGTTTGCCGGGCTTTCATCAATAGGCGAGATGCAGCCCCGGAAAGGCGACCGTGCGTTCACCTGCGTCGATCGACATCAGATCCTCGCCGACGATCACCGGCCCATGATAGATCTCGCGGATCTCCGCGACGAGCGCTGCCCGGTTCGCGTTGGGCGGCACGAGATGGGTCAGCGCCAGGGCCTTGACCCGAGCTTGGGCCGCCGCTTCGGCGACCGCCCGGGGCGTCATGTGGTAGGAGCGCACCGCGGCGATCGTCTCGGACGAGCGCAGGCCTTCGGCGGGCACCATCTCGCGGTCGACGAAGACCTCGCAGACGAGCAGCTCTGCGTCGCGCGCCGCAGCGACCAGGGAAGGCACCGATGCCGTGTCGCCGGAAAGCACGATCCTTGAGCCGCCCGAGCGCAGGACGAGCCCGAAAGCCGGCGTTACAGGCCGATGATCGACCTCGAACGGCTCGGCCGCAAGGTCGCCGATCTCGATCGTGCCGCCCGCCCGCAATTCGTGGAACTCGACCTCGAGCCCGACGGAGGAAGGCCGTCTCTCGAAGGCGATGCGCAGCTCGCGCTCATCCGCGTAAGCCTCGAGCTGACGGCGCATATGCGCGATGGCCGAAGCTGGAGCATGCACGATGAGCGGCCGCGCGCGGCCCTGGTGCCAGCCCGATACCAGAAGCTGGTAGAAATCGACGACATGGTCGGAATGATAATGAGTGACGATCAGGGCATCGATATCGGCTCCGCGATGGCCCGCGGCGAGGAGGCGTTGGGTGACCCCCGAGCCGCAATCGACGAGGAGGCGCGCGCCGGGGCTCGTGACGAGATGCGCGGGTCCCGCCCGCACGGTCGAGGCGACCGGGCAGCCCGTGCCGAGAAAGGTGAAGATCACGAGGGCGGCCGGCTCTCATTTCCTCTGCGTCGCGCCGGGCCTCATCTGAGGCCGAACAGCGACTGGAACAGGCTCGGCGGATAGGGGGCGGACGGATAGAAATTCTCGCAATAGACCCGGCCGTTGACGTAGTGATTGGTCGTGTATTCGCCCCCCGGGCATTGGCCCCCGAAATAGCAAGGACCGGTGCCGTTCATGCACTGGCCGATGCGCTGCGCCAGATAGATGCCGTCATGATCGACCGTGGCTGCGTGGTCCCCATGGCCATTGCGGCCCATGGCGGGGGCCTGCCAGGACAGCGCCGCCGCCGCGCCGATCAGGCAGGCGGCGAGGCGCAAGCGCCGGCGAATGGCCGTGGTGCCTTGTCTCATGACATCTCTCCTTCAAAACCGGCGGCTCGATAGTCGAGACCGCTTCGCGCCGACCTCGATCATTTCCCTCGCAAAGCCTATCACGCTTCGACAGGAGCTACGAGCTGCTCTTACTATTCGGAGCCCGCCAGGGCCTGTTGACATTCGGAGAGCCGGACCTTCGGGGTCGTCCCGGATGCATGGCCCGGACTTGATCCGGGCCGAGCAGCACGCAGTGGTGCATCGCTGATCCGGGACCTATTGCCGTCGGTCCGTGGGTCCCGTGTCTGCACCGCATCACTTCGTGCTGCGGCGCGCGCGGGACGACCCCTATGAATGTCGACAGACCCCAGGGCGAGGCGAGGGAATCCAGCCCCTCGGCCAACAT
>JBIOEK010000380.1:0-4307 GCA_044445925.1 Hyphomicrobiales bacterium | reverse complement strand
GCTATTCACAAGCCGACGTGACCTCGCTGGCGCGCATCATCACTGGCTGGACCTTGACGGGCCCGCAGGGCCGCGCCGGCGTGCCGGGAACCTTCGTCTTCAACGCCGGCGCGCATGAGCCGGGCGACCAGGCCTTGCTCGATCGCCGCTATCGCGATCAGGGCTTCGGCCAAGGACAGGACGCGCTCACGGCCCTGGCGCGCCATCCGGCGACCGCCAGGCATATCGCCACGAAGCTCGTCCGCCATTTCCTGGCCGACGAACCTCCGAAGGCGGTGATCGATCGCCTCGCCAAGGCCTATCTGTCGAGCGACGGCGATCTGAGCGTGGTCTATGCCGCGCTCATCGAGGCGCCGGAAAGCTGGACGCCGCAGCGCGGCAAGATGCGCTCGCCGGTCGAGTTCGTGACGGCTGTCCTGCGCGTCACCGGCGCGAGGCTCGATCCGCAGGCCGTGCTCTCGCCTCTCGACATCATGGGGCAGCCCTTCTGGCAGCCGGCGCAGCCGAACGGCTATCCGGACACCGCCGATGCCTGGGCCTCGCCCGAAGGCATGAAGACGAGGCTCGACGTGGCCAACGCCTTCGCGCATCGCTTCGCCGAGCAGGCCGACCCGATGGGGGTCGCCGAGGCGGCCTATGGCCCTTCGATGTCGAGCGAGACGCGCCAGGCCATCCTGCGTGCCGAAAGCCGGGCCCAGGGACTTGCGCTCGCCTTCATGGCTCCGGAATTCCAGCGCCGCTGACGCCGAGTCACGGCGGCTCTCGCCGCTTTGCCGAGGTAAGCCCGGCCGCAGATCGCGATCGAAGCGGCGGCGCTTCGCTTCGCGTGCACCGATAGCGCAGGGTCGACATTTCCGGAAATTGGTCGATGATGTGGCGAGGCTGAAACCAGATTCCCGCGACGTTCGGTTCCGCCCCCTCGCAAGCTTCACGGAAGAGATCGCCGCCCATGTCCGACGCCGTCATTGCCCATCTGGCCCGGGAGCGCGGCGCCATCCTCGAGCGGCTGAAGGCGCTTCTGCGCTTGCCCAGCATCTCGACCGATCGGCAGTTCGCCTCGGGCATGCAGGCCGCGCGCGAGTTCCTGCTCGAGCGGCTCGGCGCGATCGGCCTCGATAATGTTCAGCTCCTCGATGGCGGCGGCCAGCCTGCCGTGTTCGGCGAGTGGACCCACGCCCCCGGACGCCCCACCTTGATCGTCTACGGCCATTACGACGTGCAGCCGGTCGATCCGCTCGAGCTCTGGCACTCCCCGCCCTTCGAGCCGACCGAGCGAGAGGGCCGCCTTTACGCCCGCGGCGCCTCGGACGTGAAGGGCTCGACCACCATCGCCATCGAGACGATCGGCGCCTTCCTCGCCGTCACGGGCGGTTGCCCGATCAACGTCAAGCTGTTCCTCGAAGGCGAGGAGGAATGCGGCAGCCCGAGCCTGCGCGCCATCGTCGAGCGCCACCGCGACAAGCTCGCGGCCGACGCCATGCTCTCGGCCGACGGCGGGCGCGCCAGCACCAGCGTGCCGACCCTGGGCGTCGGCGGGCGCGGCCTCGTGGCGCTGGAGTTCACCCTGCGCAGCGCGGCGCGGGATGGCCATTCGGGCCATTTCGGCGGCGCGGCGCGCAATGCCTTGCACGAGATGGCCGCCTTGATCTCGAGCCTTCATGACCGTCAGGGCCGCATCCTGGTCGAGGGCTTCGGCGACGACGCCACGCCCATCAGCAACTCCATGCGCGTGGCCGCCGCGGCGCTCCCCTTCGACGAGGCCGAGTTCTATGGGCGCATCGGCGGCGCGCCCTGGGGAGATCCGGCCTTTACGGTGCGGGAGCGCATCACGCTGCGCCCGACCATCGAGGTGAACGGCCTATGGGGCGGCTACGCCGGCGACGGAACCAAGACGGTGCTGCCGAGCGAGGCCCATGCCAAGATCACCATGCGGCTCGCCCCCGGCATGGATCCGGTGCGCGCGAGAGAGAAGCTGCGCACGCATCTTAAGGCCTTCGTCCCGGCGGATGTCCAGATCAGCTTCACCCCCGAGCGCGGCGGCACGCCGGCCCCGTCGCTTGCCGAGGACCATCCGCTGCTCGCCGCGGCTTCGCGCGTGCTGGAGCGCGTGCACGGCCAAAAGCCGATCCCGGTCCGCACCGGCGGCACGCTGCCGGTCTCGGCCATCTTCGACGAGATGCTGGGCATCTCGACGCTGCCCTGCGGCCTCGCCATGCCGGACGAGAATATTCACGCCCCCGACGAGTTCTTCCGGCTGTCCTCGCTCGATGAGGGACTGCGCAGTTGGCCGATGCTGCTCAGCGAGGTCGGCCGTCTCAGCGCCGCCGACTTCGCTCCCTTCCGCCGTTAGGACTCGTCCGCCGCCGCGCGACGGCGGCACGATCGGGACGAAACATAACCAAGGACGACTGGCCTATGTCATTGCGAACGACACGCGAAATTCTGGTCACGCCGGGGCCCACCATGATCCCCGACGAGGTGCTTGCCGCCATGCATCGGCCGACCGTGGATCTCTATTCGGAGGCCCTCCACGAGGTCACGCTCGGCTGCCTTGCCGACCTTGGTTGGCTCTTCGCGACCAAGGGCGACCTCTACATCTATGCGGCGAACGGCCATGGCGCCCGGGAAGCCGCGCTCACCAACACGCTCTCGCGCGGCGACATGGTGCTGGTGCTGGAATCGGGGCTTTTCGCCAAGAGCTGGGGCGAGATGGCCAAAATGCTCGGCGTCACGGTCGAGATGCTGCCGAGGGACTGGCGCCGCGCGGTCGACCCCGTGCGGCTGCGCCAAGAGCTCGCGGCGGACCAGGATCGCAAGATCAAGGCCATCCTCACCGTGCAGGTCGATACGGCATCGGGCGTGCGCAACGACATCGCGGCCATCCGGCAGGCGATCGACGAGGCCGGCCATCCAGCGCTCCTCATGGTGGACGTGATCGCCTCGCTCGGCGCCATCCCCTTCGAGATGGATGGATGGGGCGTCGACGTGGCGGTCGGAGCTGCCCAGAAGGCCCTGATGATGACGCCTGGCCTCGCCTTCGTTGCGGCGAATGCCAAGGCCAAGGCCGTCAATCTGATGGCGGGTCTGCGGACGTTATATTGGGATTGGCAGTTCCGCGACGGCCCCGAGCATTACAAGCGCTATTGCGGCACTTGCCCGGAACATCTGCTCTTCGGCCTGCGCAAATCGCTCGACCTCATCAAGGAAGAGGGGCTCGAAGCGATCCACCGTAGGCATAGTCTCCTCGCCGAGGCGACGCGGCGCGCCGTCACGGTCTGGGCGGAAGGAGGCGCGTTGTCACTCAACATCGAGAAGGACAACGAGCGCTCGGATTCGGTCAGCGTCGTGCGCCTCGATTCCGCCAGCACCGAGCGCCCTCTCGCTTATTGCCGCAACGTCTGCGGCGTAGTCTTGGGCGTCAATATAGGGCCGCTATCCGGACAGGGTTTCCGTATCGGCCACATGGGCGATGTGAGCGCGCCGACCATCCTCGGCACGCTCGCCGCAGTCGAGACGGGGCTTGCGGCGCTCTCCATCCCGCACGGCAAGGGCGGCGTCAGCGCCGCGATCGCCTATCTGGCGCAAGCGACCGCAGGCTGAGCGCGAGAGGAGATATCGGTCATGGGTCAAGAGGATCAGGAGGAGCGGTCATCCCGCGGCTTAGCCAAGCCGCGCTTTTCGAGCTCTGCCCGGTCGATCCCGCCGGGCCCTGGCTGCATCTCTTGAAGATTGGCGCGGGCGACCCAGGCCCGAGCGTCATCCTGAGAGGAGAATCCCCTGACGGTTCGGACGCTGCGGCCGACATCCATCTCGACCGCATAGGTCATGTCATCTTGCAAAACGACTCGGCAGGTTGTTTTCGCCATGCCGGCACTATGGCACGGATGGCGGCGCCGTTCCATGTTCGTGTTGCCGCCACGGCGATTGGCGGCGATGGCGCGATCCGGCCTCGGCCAAGGTTTCGCGGAGTTTGCGGCGAGCCCGCACCGCAATCGGCTCGACAAAATCACATTCCTGTGCTGAGTGGAGAATCAAAACCTCAAGCATCACAACTGATATCGGGACCATGATAACTGCCGCGCAAATGCGGTCCGCCAGAGCCTTGCTGGAAATCGACCAGCGCACGCTCGCGGGTCTCTCCGGACTTTCGCTCCCGACCATCCAGCGCATGGAAGGCAGCAAGCACGTCATCCGTGGCAATGTGGATTCGCTCATGAAGCTCGTCGCGGCGTTCGAAGCGGCCGGCATCGAGTTGATCGCGGAGGGAGCGACGAGCCGCGAGGGCGGGCGGGGCGTCCGGCTGAGGG
>JBIOEK010000379.1:0-4307 GCA_044445925.1 Hyphomicrobiales bacterium | reverse complement strand
GGTACATGGAGGGCAAGATCAGGATCGACGAGCTCATCACCCATCAGCTGAAGCTCGAGGACATCAACACCGCCTTCGACCTCATGCATGAGGGCAAGTCGATCAGGTCGGTCGTGGTGTATTAGGCGGGACGGACATTGTCCTAAGCGAGATCGTAAATGCGATTGCCGGCGCCTCCTCACCCTCATCCGCCCCTCGCTGACGCGAGGGGCACCTTCTCCCGCAAGCGGGAGAAGGGACGCTCACCGTCGCCTCTCGCTCACACCGTCAGCGAAGCCTGGCCTGCGGCCTGCGCGAGCTTGCCCCACTCGACATAGCGGCGGGTCGAGCCCCCGAACCCTGCGACTGCGGAGAGATAGTCCCGCCGCAGCGTCGCGATGAAATCGGCGGCGGGCACGATCGCTGTTACGGCACCCACCCCCTGGCCGGCGCCCCAGACGTCGCGCCACGGCTTCACCCGGTTCTCGCCGAAATTCATCTTCGAGGCATCCGACGCCGGCAGGTTGTCGGGATCGAGGCCCGCCCGCACGATCGACTGGCGCAAATAATTGCCGAGAACGCCCGTGAACAGATTGGTGTAGACGATGTCCTCAGGGCCGCTATCCACGATCATCTGCTTATAGTCCGGATGGGCGTTGGCCTCGTGCGTCGCTATGAAGGCCGAGCCGATATAGGCGAGATCGGCGCCCATGACCTGCGCGGCGAGAACCGCGCTGCCCGTCGCGATGGCGCCGGAGAGCGCCAGCGGACCCTGCCACCAGGTCCGCAACTGCTGCACGAAAGCGAAGGGCGACAGCGTGCCGGCATGGCCCCCCGCCCCTGCGGCCACCGCGATGAGGCCGTCGGCTCCCTTCTCCACGGCCTTGTGGGCGAAGCGGTCGTTGATGACGTCATGCAGCACGATGCCGCCATAGGAATGCACCGCGCGGTTGACCTCCTCGCGCGCTCCGAGCGAGGTTATGACGATCGGCACCTTGTATTTCACGCACAGCTCAAGATCGTGCTCGAGGCGCGCATTGGTGCGGTGCACGATCTGGTTGACCGCGAAGGGGGCGGCCAACCGGGCAGGATTGCCCTTATCGTGGGTGCTGAGCTCTTGCGTGATCCTTGCGAGCCACTCCTCGAGCTTCTCCGCCGGCCGCGCGTTGAGCGCCGGGAAGCTGCCCACGATGCCGGCCTTGCACTGGGCGATCACCAGATCCGGATTGGAGATGATGAACAGGGGCGCGCCGATCGCCGGCAGCGACAAGCGGCCGTCCAGGATTGCCGGCATGCTCACGCTTCATTCCCGCAAGCGGCTCCTATGCGGCCCGGCTCATCCCCACTTCCGGCAATTTCGGGCGCTTGCCCATGGCGTCGCGCATCAGTCCCTCGACCTCCGCCCTTTCCCCGGCGTCGAGGGGAAGGCGCGGCGGGCGGGTGACGGACGAGCCGCGCCCCACGATCTCCTCGCAGAGCTTGATGCACTGCACGAGGTCCGAGCGCGCATCGAGATGCAGGAGCGGCATGAACCAGTCATAGAGCGGCATCGCCTCGGCGAGCCTCCCCGCGGCAGCCAGGCGAAACAGCGTCTCGCCCTCGCGCGGGAAGACGTTCGAGAGGCCGGACACCCAGCCTCGCGCGCCGAGCGCGACGCTCTCCACCACCACATCGTCGAGGCCGCAGAAGGGGATGAAGCGATCCCCCGTCATCAGGCGCAGATCGACGAAGCGGCGCGTGTCGCCTGAGGATTCCTTGAACGACACGATGGTCTCGACATCGGCCAGCGAGGCGAGCATCTGCGGCGTCACGTCGGTCTTGTAGATGGGCGGGTTGTTGTAGATCATGATCGGCAGGTCGCTCGCGGCGGCGACCGTGCGGAAATGCGCCAGGGTCTCGCGCGGCTTGGCGGAATAGACCATGGCGGGCAGCACCATCAGCCCGTCGAGGCGAAGGCGCCTTGCCTCCTTGGCGACCTCGCAGGCGAGCGCGGTCGTGTATTCGGCGACGCCGGCGATGACCGGGATATGGCTGCCGGCGACATCCTTGGCGGCCTCCATCATGGCAAGCTTCTCGGCGCGCGAGAGGGAGTTGTTCTCCCCCACCGTGCCGCAGACGATGAGGCCGGAGACGCCGTCCTTGATCAGCGCCGCGATCACCTTGCGGGTCGCCTCGAGGTCGAGCGAGAAATCCGCCCGGAACTGCGTCGTGACGGCCGGGAACACGCCGGCCCATGCGGGTTTCTTCGCCATTATGGTCTCTCCCTTAGGTTCGTCATGGCGGCACTTGCCGGGGCCATGACGGGAAGGCTCGCACCTGTATGCAAGCCGCTATTAGCCCCATTCTCCTCGACCCCGCAACCGTCGGGCGACGTCACGCCTTCACGCCGTTGATCGAGGAGAGGCTCTCCTTCTGCTTGCCGTCCGCGTCGAAATTGCCGGGAGCCAGAAAGCGCTCGAAAGCCGATTTGCGCGCCGGCCATTCGCCGTCGATCATCGAGAACCAGGCGGTGTCGCGGTTGCGGCCCTTGACGATCAGGTGCTGGCGGAAGACGCCCTCGAAGGCGAAGCCGAAGCGTGAGGCCGCGCGGCGCGAGGGTTCGTTGGCGTTGTTGCATTTCCATTCGAAGCGGCGATAGCCGAGATCGTCGAAGATATGTCTGGCCAGAAGGTAGATCGCCTCGGTCGCGAGCGGCGTCCTCTGCAGCGCGGGCGCGTAGAAGATATGGCCCGTCTCGATGCAGCCATTCGCCTGGTCGAAGCGCATCAAGGTCACGCAGCCCAACGCCCGGCCGCTCTTGCCGTCGACGACCGCATAATAGAGCGGATCGGCGAGGCTCTGGCGCTCCTTCAGCCAGGCGCGGAAGGAGGCCTCGTCCGCAAAGGGACCGTAGGGCAGATAGTCCCACATGGCGTCGGCGCCCTTGACGGCGCGCCACAGGCTTTCGCCGTGCCTTGCCTCATCGAGCGGCTCGAGCCGCCCGAAGCGGCCTTGCAGCACGCGGCGCTCGGGGAGGCCGCGCGCGCCCTTCAGCTCTCCTGTCACGAATGGCGCTCCTCACTGTCCTTGCGGAAGAAGCCGTTGAGATCGACCGGCTTGCCGCTCGTCGCGAAGCCCGCGAAGGAGCCCTCCTTGGCGAGCGTCTCGGCCGCTTGCGCAAAGCCCGTCCAGGCCATTCTCGCCAAGGCCCCGCCGACGCTGATGCGCCGCACGCCGAGCCCCGCGAGGTCGGCGACCTTGAGATCGCTCGCCCAGGCGATGATGACGTTCAAGGGCTTGGGCGAAACGGCCTTCACCAGCGCCGCGATCTCCTCGCGCTTGCGCGCACCGGGCGCATAGAGAACATCCGCTCCTGCCTGCGAATAGGCTTGCAGCCGACGGATGGCCTCGGGCAGAGGGTCGGGGTGGCCGGTGAGGAAGCATTCGGCCCGAGCCACGAGCAGCGCGCCGGTCTTGCCTGCATCGGCCGCAACACGCGCCGCCTTCAGGCGCTCGACCGCCTCGGCGATGTCGTAAAGGGGCTTTGCCTTGTCGCCGGTCGAATCCTCGATCGAGAGCGCAGCGACCCCGGTCTCGAGGCAACGCGCCACGTTCCGGGCGACGCCCGCCGCATCCTTGGCGAAGCCCGCCTCGAAATCGGCATTCACCGGCAGCTCGGTCGCCTCGACGATCATGCGGATATGGGCGATCGCCTGATCGGCGGTAATCCCGTTATCCGGCAGGCCCATGCTCCAGGCGGCGCCCGCGCTCGTCGTCGCCAGCGCCTTGAAGCCGAGGCCGCGCAGCCAGCGCGCCGAGGCGAAATCCCAAGGGTTGGGGATGACGAAGCAGCCCCTCTCATGCAGGCGGCGGAAGGCGGAGATCTTCTCGGCGGTATTCATCGTGGCTTGCTCCCGTGGAAGATGCCGGGCTCGGCTCGTAGCATCATTCCGGCGAGCGAAGTAGTTCAGCGGACAGGCGCAAAGGCATGGCTGGGGCGGCCCGTAAGCAATTCACGCGGCTTTCGCCCATTGGCGCTGCTTGCCGTAGAGCACGCGTTTTCGTCATGGCCATCCACGCTTTGGCACGGGCGAATAGGAAAGTCGTGGATGGCCGCACCAAGTGCGGCCATGACGGTGAGGTCGTCCCATTTCCGCGCAGGTCCCTCTCGCGCGAAGAGGATGCGCGACCGCCGTTCCGGCGCGCTCAATGATTGTCGCGCGGCACGCCGTATTTCTCGACGATGCGCTGGTATTTGACCGCGGGCTTAAGGACCATGCCCTGGGCCAGCTGGTCGACCATGCCGCGCTGGATCTCCTGCCAGGGCGTCTGATGGTCCGGGAACTTAT
>JBIOEK010000378.1:0-4310 GCA_044445925.1 Hyphomicrobiales bacterium | reverse complement strand
TTTGCTCCTCGTCGGTGAAGCCGATGCGCTTGCGCAGGTCATCGGCGATTGGAGCGTCGGTGACCGTCGGATTGTATCCCATGTCGTTGGCGAAGGCGATTTGCGCCTGGGATTCGAGCACCGCGTTCAGATAGGCGTAGCCGCCTTCCTTGTTGGGCGCGTTCTTCGGCATCGAGAACAGCGATTGATAGGCGACGACGCCTTCCTTCGGCGCGGCCGATTCCACCGGAATGCCCGCCTTCTGCCATTGCACGCAGCGCGCCTTCCACATGACGCAGAGCCCGACCTCCTCGGTCTTGAGCCCCTGCGCCATGCCTTCATTGGTCGGGTAGATCTTGACGCCCTGCTTCTTGAGGTCGAGCAGCTTACCTTTGGCCGGGTCGAAATTGGTGAGGCTTCCCCCGCCCGCGAGCGCGGCAGCCATGACGGTATAGATATATTGGATGTCGATGACGCCGACCTTGCCGGCATTCTTCGGATCGAAGAGATCGTTCAGCGAGGTGGGGGGCGCCGGCAGCAATTTCGGGTTGTAGACGAGGACGAGGCCCGAATAGATGTGCGGCACGGCATAGTCCGCCTTGAGCACCGGCAGCACATTGGCGGCCCGGCTGAGCTTCGAATAGTCGAGCTTCTCGAGCACGCCGGCCGCCGTCATCTCGGCGACATTCAGGTCGGAGAGCGCCTGCACGTCGCTCGTGCCGCGCGGCAAGCGCTTCTCGGCCACCATCTTGGCGCGGCGCGGCGCGTCGGACGCAGTATCCTGCACGACCTCCCAGCCCTTCGGCTCCAAGAAGGGTATCTCGATATTCTTGTGCAGGAGATTGGCGTAGTCGCCGCCCCAAGTGCCGACGATGATCTTCTTGTTTTCGGCCGCCATGCCACTCCCGAAGGGACGGATGAGGGCAGGCGCCGCCAGGGCCGTCGCGCCCGCGAGCACCATGCGGCGAGACGGATAGGCATGCTTGACATAGGTCATGATCGCTCTCCTGCGACTGCTTCTGGCTTGTTATTGTAGTTTCTCTTCAACTATTTGGAAGCGCCTGCTCATGCATCCTCAGAGAATACCCGGCCCACGCTCGCGGACCAGCCGAGCGTGAGTGTCTCGCCGACCGCCGGAAGGGGCTGGCCGAGCCGATTGGCGATCTGGACGATGATGCGGTCCTGCGGCGTCAGCCTGACCCTGACGTCGAGGACCGATCCCAGATAGGAGATATATTCGACCACACCTTCGAAGGAGTTGTCGAGATGAGCGGCTTCGGCCCCAACCGACACGGCCTCCGGCCGTATGGCGAGCGTCGCCTTGCCGAGGCTGTGGCTGGTGCAGGCGATGCGCAGGCCGCCGGCGCTGGTGAAGGCACCCAATCCTTGACCCTTGCCATCTGCCGCGATCACCCCCTCGAGGAAGTTGCTGCGCCCGACGAAGCTCGCCACGAACCGCCCCGCGGGGCGCTCATAGAGATCGCGTTGCGTGCCGACCTGCTGCACCGCACCTTGCGCCATGACCACGAGCCGGTCCGCCATGCTCAGCGCCTCGTCCTGGTCATGGGTCACCATGACGGTCGTCAGCCCGAGCTTCTGCTGCAGCTCGCGAATCTCGACGCGCACCTCGCCGCGCAGCTTGGCGTCGAGGTTCGACAAAGGCTCGTCGAGGAGCAGCACGTCCGGACGGAAGGCGAGCGCACGCGCCAGGGCTACGCGCTGTTGCTGCCCGCCTGAGAGCTGGCGCGGCAGGCGCTCGCCGAAGCCCTCGAGCCGCACCAGCCGCAAGGCCTCGGCCACCTGGGCGCGCGTTTCGGCCGCCGAGATCTTGCGCATCTCGAGGCCGAAGGCGACGTTCTCGTCGACCGTCAGATGCGGAAACAGCGCGTAGGACTGGAAGACGAGGCCGGCATTGCGCTTCCAGGGGGGCAGGCTCGTCACCTCGCGTCCACCCAGACTGATGCTGCCCGAACTCGGCTCGACGAAGCCCGCGATCATGCGCAAGGTCGTGGTCTTGCCGCAACCCGACGGTCCGAGCAGGACCAGGAACTCTCCCTGGGGAATATCGAGCGACAGATCCGCGACGACGAGGCTCTCGCCATAGCGCTTCGATACATGCTCGAGCACAAGCCTTGCCATCAGATCACCATCAGATCACTTGGGTCAGCTTGACGAAGCGGTCGGTGATCAGCATGGCGGCGGCGATGATGGCGATCTGCACGACGGACGCCGCCGCGATGGTCGGATCGATCTTCCATTCGAGATATTGTAGGATGGCGATCGGCAAGGTGGTCCGCCCGGCACCGACCAGGAACAAGCTCAACTCCAAATTGCTGAAGGAGATGACGAAGGCGAACAGCGCTGCGGCGACGATGCCCGGCCGGATCACCGGCAAGGTCACGCGGCGCAACGTCGTAAAGGGCGTGGCACCTAGATTTTGCGCGGCTTCCTCGATCGAGCGGTCGAAGCCCGCAAGGCTCGCCGTGACCAGGCGCACCACCCAGGGAATGACGATCAGCGCATGCGCCGCGATCAGGCCGCCGATCGTGCCGATCACCGGCGTCTCGAAGCCGAAGCCGTAGATGAGGATTTCCGCCTCGACCTGCGCCACATAGATCGCGGTGCCGAGCACGATTGCCGGCATCACGAGCGGCATCAGGAGGAAGGCGCTCGCGGCCCCGCTCCACCAGGCGGTGTGGCGCACGAGGCCGAGCGCCGCCGGGACGCCGAGCACGAGGCCGATGAAGGTCGCGGCGAGGCCGACCTCGAAGCTGGTGACGAAGCCGTCGATGATCGCCTTCTGGGTCAAGATCGCCGAGAACCAGTGCAGCGTGTAGCCCTCGGGCGGAAAGGAGGGGATTTCCTGCTTGAAGAAGGCGAGCCAGGTCACGAAGACGAGCGGCACCAGGATGAAGCCGAGCGAGGTGATCGCCGCGGCATCGAGCCCAAGCTGTCGCCAGGAGCGGCCGAGCATCAGGATATGGCCTTAGGCATCAAGGGAAGGCGCGACGATTTCGCGCGCCCCTTCTCCCGCTTGCGGGATCCTTGCAGAATACCTTCGTGTCATTCCCGGCGAGCTGGAGCGAAGCGGAAGCGAGGGAAGGGAATCTAGTACATCGATTCCTTGAAACTGCACGCTCGCGGCTACGAAACTCTGCGCCGGGGAATGCTGAAATTCCATGGGCGGCATATGATCGGAATTTTGGAAACGCTGTACTAGGATTCCGGGCAAGAAAGATGGATCCCCTTCCCTCGCCGCCATTAGCGACGGGCGTTCGTTATTCCCCACGCTGGCTGCTATGGCGGCTCGCCGGGGATGACACCAATTCTGCCGAGGTCCCGCAAGCGCGCCCGAGCCCAGCTCCCTCACGCGGCCAACCGGTTCTTGTGGAACCGCCCCTCTTTCATGATGGCGGATAGATGCTCGCCCTGATCCTGGAACAGGCCGAAATCCTTCAACGGATTGCCGTCGACGACGATCAGATCCGCGTAGGCGCCGGGCTCCACGATACCGAGCTTGCCTTCCATGCGGATGATCTCGGCGGCGACGGTGGTCGCCGAGCGCAGGATCTCGATCGGCGTCATCACCTCCGAGCGCAGCAGGAATTCCCGGCTCTGCTCGTTCTGGAGCTGGCCGAGCAGATCGCTGCCATAGCCGACCTTGACGCCGGCCTTCTTGCAGATCTCGAGCGAGCGCAGGCCGCCATCGAGCACCATGTCGTTCTTGGCGAGCATGTCGGCGCTCATGCCGAATTGCGCCGCGCGCTCCTTCATCACCACGTAGGCTACGAGATTGGCGATCATGTAGCCCTTGTTCTTGGCGAGCAGCTTCGCGGTCGGCGGATCGATGAGATTGCCGTGCTCGATGGTGCGCACGCCCTGGCTGACGGCGCGGGTAATGGCTTCGGGCGTGTAGGCGTGGGCGAGGACATAGCGGTTGAAGGCCGTCGCCTCCTCGACCGCGGCCGCGATCTCGCCAAGGGAGAATTGACGCGAATCGAGCGGGTCATAGGGCGAAGCGACCCCGCCCGAGACCATGATCTTGATGGCGTCCGCTCCCTGGCGCAGCTCCTCGCGCACCGCGGCCCGCACCTTGTCGACGCCGTCGGCCACGCCCATGACGAAGTTCATGCCGTTGCAGCAGCGACAGCCGAGCCCGTAATCGGTGCGCCGGCGCGCATCGGAATGGCCCCCCGTCGGGCCGAGCGCCCGTCCGCAAATGAACAAGCGCGGCCCCGGAAGATGCCCTTTTTCGACCGCTTCCTTGATGCCCCAATCGGCCCCGCCCGTATCCCTGACGGTGGTGAAGCCGCGATTGAGCATGCCGAGCA
>JBIOEK010000377.1:0-4316 GCA_044445925.1 Hyphomicrobiales bacterium | reverse complement strand
CCTCGGTATCGCCGACCCTTTCGTAGAGCGCCGAGAGGTCGTGCTGCCACAGCGCATTGCCGGCATCCGATCGGGCGAGACGCTCCGCGATGACGAGGCCCGCTTCGAAGGATGTCAGCGCCTCCGGCAGATGGCCCTGCGCGGTGAGCACGCTGCCCGATCTTTCGAAGGCGACGGATAATTCGCGTTCGAGGTCGAGGCTGTCCGGCTTCTGCAGCAGCAGCGCCTGAAGGATATCGCGCGCCTGCTGCGCCGCCGCGAGAGCGCCATCCGTATCGCCGAGCGCGAGCAGGGTCGGAGCCGTCTCGATCAAGGCCTCGGCGCGGCTGCGCCGCAGCTCCGGGCTCGATTCGCCCGCGCTCACGAGCTGGTCCTGCAACTCGCGCACCCGGTCGAGGATGTCCTTGATCATCGGGGTCGGCACGCCGACGAGGTCACGAAAATTCCTCGAGAGATCTGAAACGAGGCTGTTCGCCGTGAGGGTCGCGAGCCTGAGGGTCCGTTCTGCCCGGTCGCGCTGCGCCAGGGCCTCGCGGCGGTTGAGCTCGGCGAAGCCCGCCAACGCCAACGCCAAGAGGGCCACCAGGGATGCGCCCGCGACCCAGAGCCGCTGCCTTGCCGTCGCGGCACGGCGGCTCGCCCGGATGAAGCCCTGATGCAGCTCCGTCGGCGCATTGGCGTCGGCCGGGCGCCGGTCGAGCCAGCGCTCCGCCGCCTCGAGATCGGCGCCGCGCAAGGCCGAGGCATTGGTCCGGCCGCGCTCATGCCAGCGCCTCGCGAGTTCGCCGAGCCGCGTATGCTCGCGTACCCAGGGGAGATCCGTGCGCAGCGCCGCGTCGAGACGGGCGAGCGCCGCCTCGCGATCATCGCTTTCGGCGCAGAAGACAAAATTCAGTCGCCCGAGCACCGCGGGGGCGTCCGCATCGGCAATGCGCCGCGCCACGACCGGAATGATGCGCTTGCTCCGTCTGCCGCTCTCCTCGAGCTCCCAGGCGCAGATTTCGGAAGCCACCGAATCGGGGCTGACCACGAACAGCACCGTGTCGGCCGCGCCGATCAACCCGGCGAGGCGTTCCTTCCAGGGCTCGCCCGGCGCGATGTCCGTCTTGTCGAGGAAGGCATCGAAACCGCGCTCGGCGAGTTCCGCAACCAGCATCTGCGCGAAGGCCAGATCCTTGCGCGAATAGGAGACGAACACCTTGGCGAGATTGGCCGCCGGGGATGCGACGGGGGACGCAGGCGCAGGCTCATTCATCGCCCGTCGTCCCCCTCGGGCGCGGGGCCAGGCCTTCTCCCTTCGCCCGATTCGCCGCCATGTGTGCCTTGAGGCATGAGGGATTGCGAAGAGCTGCAGCTGCGACGTTGTCCGCAATCAAGTGTTTCGTCCTTTGAATGGCTCGTCGCTTCCGTCAACGCGAGCGAAGCGAGGCCATGCGGAGCGTTTTCGCCCTGCACCCTAGCGTTCTGGGTTGCTTGCCGCCACGCTAATATCTCGGCGAGACGCCCGTGAGGAAGCCCGCGGAACCAGCAAGGCTTTAGAACGTTCTTGTCATGAATGACCCAGTTGAACCGTAGCTGTCGCCGTCCCTTGACGGTTTCAGCTTCCATGATGATAGAGGCCGAGTATGCCCTACACGACCGAGTGGGACTGGCCGCCACGACAGTTGAAGCGCTCCTCACCACCGCTTAGTGATTTGCGCTCGGGCCACGTCGCCGATGACACTGCCTCCCGGCGTTCTGACGTCGCGGCGCCGCGAGGAGCAAACGGACGGGCAAGGATCGTCTGGCCCGTAGCGATAGCTGGGCCGAAGTTGGTAGTGCTCCTATCCGCGGCGTCGGCGGTTGCCGCCGCCATGTGGGGGCTGTCGGGCATCCTCAGGTAGTGGGAGAGCGTCGACGCTGAAGCGAACCGCCCAGCATCGCGTGTCGTAGATCGGCTTGCCGCGCCCCCTGTTGCTGCCTATCCCGCTGCTTCGCTTGGTGATGACCTACGGCACACCCGGCGATCGCGCCGAGCACCGCATGGTGGCCGGCGTAGTGGCCCGCAACCCCACCCACGACAGCGCCCTTCAGGCAGCCCTTTGCGTAGGCAGGCGTCGACGCTGACACGACCGCGATCACGAGCACGGCATATCGGGCGGCTGTTTTCATTGATGACGACCTCTTGTGAAGCGGACACCGTCCTAACGCGCTGGACAGAGCTTCGTTCCTGGCTGACCCCGGCGTCCTCGAACCTCTGGATCGCCGATCGGCCGGACCCGAAACCAACACGGGAAGAGGCCGCGCGACGCCTGATCGTTGAGGCGCTTGTGAAGAAGCGAGATTGAGCCGCCCCTTGGCGACGCCTTCCGATTGCGAGAGGCTGGCCAGGATCGCGGCGGGCCGACGTTTCGGAGCGTGAAGCGGCATCGGGAGCATGGAAAGCCATGCCGCCGGCTCAGCCCGTTTCGGCCGCAATGCCTCAGAAAATTGGCAAATGGAGTGAGAGCTGCCATCGTCGGCGCAATGAGACATGGTGGGAGGATGATGTGCGCCCAACGAGCGTAGGCTATATCGGCGTCGGCCTGATGGGTCACGGGGCGGCCAAGAACATTCTCGAGAAGGGCTACGAACTCACTATCCTCGGCAACCATAACCGAAAGCCGGTGGATGATCTCGTGAGGCGAGGGGCGCGCGAGGCGAAGAGCCCGGCCGAGGTCGCGCAGGCTTGCGATGTCGTCTTCACCTGCCTGCCGTCCTCCGTCGAGATGGAAACCACGGTGTTTGCACGAGACGGCCTCCTCGATGCGATGCAGCCGGGCGCCATCCTGGTCGATTCGACGACCGCCGATCCGAATGCGACACGGCGCATCGGGGCGGCGCTCGCCGAGCGCGGGATAGGCATGGTCGACGGTCCGCTCGGCCGCTCCCCGAAGGAGGCGGAGGCCGGTAAGCTCAACACCTTCCTCGGCGGCGATGCGGCGACCATCGCCAAGGTCAGGCCGATCATCGCCTGCTACGCCGAGACGATCATCGAGGCCGGCGCGCTCGGTGACGGGCACACGCTGAAGCTCGTCAACAACTTCATCTCGATCGGCACGAGCGCGGTCATCGCCGAGGCGCTAGCCACCGCCTCCAAGCTCGGCCTCGACATGAGGAAGCTCTTCGAGGTCGTGTCGTCGGGGGGCGCGAACAGCGCCATGTTTCAAATGATGATGCCATGGACGCTCGACGGCGACGACAGCCGTCTCAAGGGACCACTGCGTATCGCCGGCAAGGACATGCGCTTCTATTGCCGTCTCGCCGAATCGGCGCAGATGGCGTCCTTCGTCGCCCAGGCGGTGAACCAAACCTACCAGCTCGCGAACTCCCAAGGGTATGGCGAGCGCTTCATGCCGGTTCTTCCCGGCATCCTGGCGCAGCTCAACGGCTCCAAGATCCGGGATCTGTGACGATGCCGCTACCCTTCATGGATTGCACGGGCGCCGGCGGCGAAAGCCGGACGAGCGACGATATCGCCATCGATCCTAAGGAGCTCGGGGCCTTCGCCGCCTCGCTGTTCGAGGCAGCGGGCTCGCAGGCCGAGGAGGCGCGCCTAGTCGCCGACCATCTCATCCAGGCCAATTTGCGCGGCCATGATTCGCACGGCATCATCCGCGTCGCCAAATATCTCGATTGGGTCGACGCGGGCGACCTGCTGCCGAACAGGCATGCCGAGATCGTGTCGGAGCGCATGGCGCTGACGATCGTCGACGGCGGCTTCGGCTACGGGCAGGTCATCGGCCGGGAGGCGATGGCGCTTGCCGCAGCCGGGGCGAAGGCGAATGGGCTATGCGCCGTCGCCATCCGCAATTGCGGCCATCTCGGGCGGATCGGCGCGTTCGCCGAGCAGCTCGCGGAAGAGGGCCTCGTCTCCATCCATTTCGTCAACACCACCGGTTTCGGCATCCTTGTCGCACCTCATGGCGGCAGCGATCGGCGCCTGTCGGCCAATCCGATAGTGGCCGGCGCGCCGCGCCGCGGCGGTGCGCCCCTTATTCTCGACATGGCGACGTCGGCGCTGGCGGAGGGCAAGATCCAGGTGGCGCGCAACCGCGGCGAGGCTTTGGGGGAGGGGCTCGTCATCGACGGTGCGGGGCGCCCGACCACCGATCCCGAGGCGTTCTACGCTTCTCCGCCGGGCGCGATCTTCCCCTTCGGCGGCCACAAGGGCTACGGCCTGTCCTTGTTCTGCGAGGTGCTGGCGGGCGCGCTGACGGGCGGCGGCAGCAGCCATCCCGACACCCCAACAGCGTCCCGCCTCGACAACAACATGCTCAGACTGGCGCTCGACCCGT
>JBIOEK010000376.1:0-4330 GCA_044445925.1 Hyphomicrobiales bacterium | reverse complement strand
GGCCCGCGCGTCGGAAATCCGCCAAAGAGGAGAGGACGGCGTGCGCGCTACGATCATCCCCTGGGGATCCCACGCGAAACTCTCGCAGCCGGGGGGCCCGTGCCTCGGCAAAGAGCTGTCGCTTGCCGCTATCCTGCCGACGCCTGCCGGCATCCGCAGGCCGGGCCCGCTCGAGCGGGACCGACTGGTCGGGCCGGCTCGCGGCGACGAGCCCCGCAAGCGCAACGGCGCGGGAGGCGAAGCTTCGTGATCGTGCGTCGCTTCCTCGCCTGGGCGCGCATCGCGCCGGCCTGCGCGCGCGCCGACGCCACGAGCGCCCTGGCGCGGGCCTTCCTGTTCGCCGTCATGGAGCCCGAGGAGCGCTACGAGGCGGAGATCGCGCTCACCGTCATGCTGGACGATCCCTCCCCCCTGGTGCATCGCGCCCTGGCCGAGGCGATGGCGAACGCGGCCGAGGCCCCGCACCACCTGATCACCAGCCTCGTCGCACTCGGCGGCGAGGCAGCCGCCCTCATCCTCGGACGCACGCGGCTGCTCTCCGAGGCGGAGCTGGTCGATGCTGCGGCCATCGGCAGCGAGAGATCGCAGATCGCCATCGCCTGCCGCGAGGAGCTTCCGGCGACCATATCGGCGGCGCTCGCGGAGATCGGCTCGCTCGGCGCCTGCACGGCGCTCCTGCGCAACCCGACGGCCGAGCCGACCGAGGTCGCCTTGCTGCGCATGCTGGAACGCTTCGGCATGCATGCCGAGCTGCGCGAAGCGCTGCTGGCGCGGAGCGACCTCCCGGCACGGGTGCGGGAGCGGCTCATGGGCATGGTCAGCTTCCTCCTGAAAAGCTTCATCATCGAGCGCGGCTGGCTCAACTCCGAGCGCGCCGAAGCGCTCGCTCGCGACGCCGAGCAGCGCGGCGCGCTGGCGCTCGCTTGCGATACGCGCCTAGAGCTTCGCGAGATCGTTGCCTGCCTCAAGGAGGGCGGGCGGCTGACGCCGGCCTTCGTGGTGCACGCCTTGCTGTCGGGCCGGATGGAGCTTGTCGCAGCGACCCTCGCCGATCTCGGCGGCACGCCGCAGTCGCGGGTCGCGGCCTTCCTGCGCGAGAACCGGCGCGCGCCTCTGCTTGCCCTTCTCAAGCGTGCCGGCATCCCGCACTGGCTTGCCCCGGTCTTCCCGATCGCGCTCGCCGAGATGCGCAAGGCCGCCATCGAGGGCGCGGACGCCACGGCTTCGACGCCGCTACGGCTGGCTCTGCGCCGCATCCTCGAGCGCATCGACGGCATGGAGGGCGAGCAATCCCCGCGGCTCATCGCCTATCTGCGCGGCCTCGAGGCGGAAGCCGCCCGCGGCGAGGCGCGCGCGCTTGCCGAGGCGATGATCACGCTCGACGACGCGGAGCAGGCCGGCGCAAGCCAAGCCGCCCGCAAGTCAAGCGCGGCGCAAGGCCTTGGGCCCGCCTTCGAAAGGCGTGGCTCTGAGAAATTTAGCTCCGAGAGGTTCGGCTCCGAGAGCTTCGGCTTCGCCGAGCTCGAGACCCGGCCGGTCGATCTCGACGCGGTAGCGGTAGCGCGCGCCGCCTAGAGCGAGAGGCGTTCAGGTTGAATCGACAAGGGCTCACGGGCCGAACTGCTCGCGGATGATACGCTCGTCCAGGCTGTGATCGGGATCGTGCAGCATGACGAGATCGATCGACCTGTCCATCTCGATCGCGACGCTTCTGGCGTCGCGAATCTCGACATGGTCGGCGACGGCGCTCACCGGCCGCTTATCGGCCTCGAGCACCTCGATCAGGAACTTGGCGCGATCGGGTAAGAGCGCCCCGCGCCAGCGCCGCGGCCGGAAGGGCGAGATCGGGGTCAGCGCCAACAAGGGCGCGGCGAGCGGGATGATCGGACCGTTGGCCGACATGTTGTAAGCGGTCGAGCCGGCAGGCGTCGCCACGAGGACGCCGTCGGCGATCAGCTCGTCGAGCCGCACCGTGCCGTCGACGCTGATCCTCAGCCGCGCCGCCTGATAGGATTGGCGCGTCGCATAAACCTCGTTGATGGCGTGCGCCGTCTCAATCCCGGTCGCGGTCCTCACCGTCATCAGCAGGGGATGGACGACGCTGCGTCTCGCCGAGGCCAGGCGCTCGCTGAGGCCCTCCTCGCGATACTCGTTCATCAGGAAGCCGACCGAGCCCCTATGCATTCCATAGACGGGCTTGGCCGTGCCCCTGAGCCGCTCCAAGGTTTGCAGCATGACGCCGTCTCCACCGAGCGCCACGACGACTTCGGCCTCCTCGATCGGAAGGTCGCCATAGGCGGCGGCGAGCGTCCTCCTGGCGAGCTGGGCCGGCTCGGTGTCGGCCGCCACGAAGGCGATTCTGCACACCCTTGCACCCGCCGCCGGGGCAGCCGCGGGGGAAGAAGCGATAGGCGCCGCCGCAATATTCATCACCGCTCGTTCCCTGCTGGCGAAATCCCCGCCCTCGCCGCTCGGCCACCTCGCCGACGCGTCCTCAGGCACCCGGCAAGGCGCCGATGCTCGTCATAACCATTTCGCCTAGGATTGGCCATAAGCGGCTTGCCTCGCCTCGTCATGGCCGGACGAGGCTTCCGGAGGAGGGCGAAGGCCGAGACGGTGGGGGATGCGTCTCGACTTCGGTCCCCGCCGATCCCCTCGTACCGCAGCGCTCCCATTCCATCGACACTCGCCCCGCTTGAGGTTACGAGGGGCGCTTGCGCCGCAACACGACCGCTGGCGCGCGGATTGGAGCATCATGGATTTGACGACGAGCCGCGACATCGAGCTTCTCACCGACACGGCGCCCTCCCCGGGTGAGCTGCGGGAGATCGCGCCCGATCTGTTCTGGGCAAGGCTGCCCCTGCCGATGCGCCTCAACCATGTCAATCTCTGGTTCATGCGCGAGGGCGACGCCTGGCTCGTCGTCGATGCGGGTCTCGATGCCAAGATGTGTCGCGACGCCTGGGAGGCGCTCCTCGCCGGCCCTCTGGCCGGGCTGCCTCTGCGCCGCATCGTCTTGACGCATGGCCATCCCGACCATGTCGGCCTCGCGGGCTGGCTCGTCGATCGCTTCGACTGCTCCTTCGCGGCGACGCGCACCGAATGGCTCTTCGCCGGTTGGCGGCGCGAGCGGCAGGGGCGCTCCTTCGGCCGGCAGATGCGGGGCTTCCTCATGTCGCATGGCTGCAGCGCCGATATGGTCATGCGTTTCGCCGAGCAGGATGCCGCGATCCAGAAAGGGGATCACCCAGTGCCGGAGCAGTTCGCGCGCCTGCGCCATGGAGAGCACCACCAGATGGGCGAACGCTCCTTCGGCGTCATTGTCGCGAGCGGCCATGCCGATGAGCATGCCTCCTTCTACGCCGAGGACGGCCATGTGCTGATCGCCGGCGACCAGATCCTGCAGCGCATCACGCCCGTCATCGGGGTGTTCGGCGAGGAGCTCGGAAGCGACCCCTTGGACGATTATCTCGGCTCCTTCGCGCGTTTCGAGGCGCTGCCGGGCGACACGCTGGTGCTGCCATCGCACGGCCTGCCCTTCCATGGGCTGCATACGCGACTCGACCAGTTGCGGCACCACCATCAGGAACGGCTCGGCGAGCTTCTGGCGCATATGCGCGAGCCGAAAACTGCCTTCGAGCTCGCGACACTGATCTTCGACCGCGCCATGCAGGAGGGCCAAGGCCGTTTCGCCCTCGCCGAGACGCTGGCGCATCTCCGTCATGGCGAGACGCTGAAGCTGGCGCGGCGGATCGCGGGCGCCGACGGCCAAGTCAGATTTCTGCGAATCTAACGCATGATCTCGAATAAATCATGGAAATCTTTGGTCTTTCCCATCTCAAGCCATGCTTCGGCTAAGCCTTTGGTAAGAGAATTGGCTCAACCTATTCTCATGACAGGTTGGGAGCTGGTCGGGGATGAGGCCAACCCAAAGGCATGACGCCGCCCTGCCATCCGGGTGGAACCCCAGGATGTCATGATCGACTTGGTGCGTGCCTGAGGTAGTTCCATGGCTAACGTCTGACCCTCCGCGGCGATTGATGTGACACGCGCCCTCGACCGCGAGGCCGCGTCAGGAATGCACGAGCGGCGCTCCATCGGCCGATCGTCAAGCCTTCCTCGGTCGCGAACATTTCCAAGACGCCTGACGAAGATTCGGCATGTTGCCCGCTGGCCATTGGGCCGGATGAGCAAAATGCCGCGATAAACGAGGAGAGCGTATTTTCATGACCGAGAGCAGCGTGAAATCCGGCCGCCGCGGCCTGTTCAAGACGATCAGCTCGCGCCTGATGACTGTCGTCGTGCTCTTTGCATTCGCCCTGGTCGCGAT
>JBIOEK010000375.1:0-4360 GCA_044445925.1 Hyphomicrobiales bacterium | reverse complement strand
GGCTCGAACAAGCCCTTCTCGATCGAGCTTTGCGGGGGTACCCATGTCGGGCGCACCGGCGAGATCGGGCTCCTCGCCATCGCCTCCGAAAGCGGTGTCGCCTCGGGCGTGCGCCGCATCGAGGCGCTGACGGGCAATGCCGCGCGCGCCTATCTCAATGCCCAGAGCGAGGCGCTCGCCGAGCTCGCTCTACGCCTCAAATGCCGCAGGGAAGAGGTCGGCCTCAGGGTCGGCGATCTCGTCGAGGACAAGCGCCGCCTCGAGCGCGAGCTCGCGGAACTGCGGCGCAAGCTCGTTTCGGGCGCTGGCGCGGGCGGGAGACCCATGTCGCGCGATGTCGCGGGCACGGCCTTCCTCGGCCTCGTCCTCGACGGGGTGCCGGCCGGCGAGCTCAAGGGCCTGATCGACGAGCGCAAGAAGGAGCTCGGCTCGGGAGTGGCCGCCATCGTGACGCGCGGCGCCGACGGCAAGGCGACGCTCGCGGTCGGCGTGACCGACGACCTCACGGACCGCTGCGACGCGGTGAGCCTCGTCAAGGCCGGCGCCCAGGCGCTCGGCGGGCGCGGCGGCGGCGGCAGGCGCGACCTCGCCCAGGCGGGGGGGCCGGACGGCTCGCGCGCCGAAGCCGCGATCGAGGCGATCGAGGCGGCGATCCGCAGCGGCCTGAGCGCGGCGGCGTAGGGGACGAATGGCGAATAGCGAGGATCCGATCGCTACGCGCCACTTCCTCACTTCCCGGTCGCCTTCCTGACGAACCGATCATCGAAGGTCTTCGACAGATCGATGCTCGTGCCGGCGAGCTCGGCGATGGTCGGCGGCAATTCGACCCCAAGCTTGCCGCCGCGGGCTTCGCCCGCTACCAGGACAGGTATGTCGATGATCGGCCGGCCGCTGCCTTATTTCGCGCGCATCGCCTTCCCGGTGCTGCGGCGCCTCGTCGTCGAGCAGGGCCGTGGCCATTTCTGGGCCTATGCGCTGGCCTTCCTGTTCATGGCGATCGTGGCGGGAGCCTCGACCGCCTCCGCCTATCTCCTCAAGCCCATCATCAACGGCTTGATGATCGAGCGCGATTTCCGGGCGCTGCGCATCCTCGCCGTCACGGTCGCCGGCCTTTATCTGCTCAAGGGCTTTGCGACCTATGGGCAGATCGTGACTTTGTCGCGCATCGGCAACCGCATCATCGCTTCAGTGCAGGAGCGACTGTTCGACCGCCTCATGGACCAGAACGTCTCGTTCTTCCTCGACCGGCGCTCGAGCGAGTTCATGTCGCGCCTGACGCTCGCCGCGAACGGGGCGCGCGACGTGCTGCAGGCGCTGATCACCTCGATCGGCCGCGACGCCTTGACGCTGATCGGCCTCGTCGCCGTGATGTTCATCCAGGACCCCGCCTTGACCCTGATCGCGCTCGCTGGCCTGCCGATCGCCGGCATGACACTCGGCAAGCTGATCAAGCGCGTGCGCAAATATGCGCTGCGCTCGTTCCACGGCGTGACCCGCATCCTCGACATCATGCTCGAGGCGGCGCAGGGCGTGCGCATCGTCAAGTCCTTCAACCTCGAGGGCATGATGCGCGAGCGCATGCGCGGCGCGGTGCAGGATGTCGAGCGCGCCGCGAACAAGATCGCCGCCATCCAGGCCCTCGCCAACCCGCTCACCGATACGCTCGGCGGGCTCGCGGTCGCGGGCGTCATCCTCTATGGCGGCTGGCGCGTGATCGGAGGCGCCCATGATCCTGGCGCCTTCGTCTCCTTCATCGGCTCGCTGCTGCTCGCCTATGAGCCGGCAAAAAGGCTCGGCCGCCTCAATCTCGAGATCCAGAACGGGCTCATCGGCGTCACCTTGATGTACGAGGTGCTCGATTCCCAGTCGCATGAGCCCCGCATCGCCGGCTTGCCGCCGCTCGAGGTCGGGGAGGGCCGTATCGAGCTCGCCGATGTGAGCTTCGCCTATTCGGGCCGGGCCGAGGTCCTCGACCATCTGAATCTCAGCGTCGAGCCCGGCAAGACAACGGCGCTGGTCGGCGGCTCGGGCGGCGGCAAGAGCACGATCCTCAACCTCATCTTGCGCTTCTTCGATCCGGATTCGGGGAAGATCATGATCGACGGCCAGTCGACGCGCGACGTCGACCTCGCCTCGCTGCGCTCGGTCATCGGCTTCGTCAGCCAGGACGTCTATCTGTTCCGCGGCTCGATCCGCGACAATATCGCGCTGGGCAAGCCGGGCGCCACCGAGGAGGAGATCGTCACCGCGGCGAAAGCCGCCCATGCGCATGATTTCATCTGCGGCTTCCGGCTCGGCTACGATACGGATGTCGGCGAATTGGGCACGCAGCTCTCCGGCGGCCAGAAGCAGCGCATCGCCATCGCTCGGGCCTTCCTGAAGGATGCCCCGATCCTCCTGCTCGACGAGCCGACCGCCGCGCTCGACCCGGAATCCGAGCGCGAGGTGCAGAAGGCGCTCGACGAGCTGGGGCGCGGACGCACGACGCTCGTGGTGGCCCACCGGCTCCAGACCGTGGTCATGGCGAGCCGCATCTACGTGATCGAGAATGGCCGCGTCGCCGAGGCCGGAACCCATGACGGGCTGATCGCCAAGCGCGGCGTCTACTACAACTATTATGCCCGCCAGACGCCCGAGCGGCTCATCGCCACCCTCCCCGACGAAGCCGCGAAGGAAGAGAGCGCGACGCAGGAGCCGGACTTCGCGGAGGCCGGCGGCTCGCCGATGCTCAGCGCCTTACGACGGCCTTGGGCCGCCTGGTTCCGAACCGGCCATGGATCACGGCGGTAAAGGCGATCGACAGCACCGCGATCAAGGTCAGCCACCAGGTCTGCGAGCCGACGAGCCCGAGGCAGGCGAAGGCGAAGAGGGTGATGATCGCCCCTACGAGGCAAGGAGCGATGGCGTCGCCGAGGCCCGTGGCACCGCGCACGGCGAAGGCCGCCAGGACGGCGAGCGGCAAGGCGCCCAAAAGGCCGAGCTCGTACCAGACCTCGAACAGGAGCGACTGAGGCGCGCCGAGCGCCAGGATGCCGGCAAGCTGGCCGCGCAAGGCCGTGTCGAGCCCGTGCCCGGTGAGCAGCCTGAGGGGTTCGAGAAGCACGCTGTCGCGCCAGATGACCAAGGGTTGCAGCATGGCGGCGTCGACGCCGAAGAAGGAACGCGCCAAGAACGTCAGGAGGAACGGCAAGAGGGGCGCCGCCAAGACGGCGAGCCCGAGGAGCCAAGTCGCGGCGGGAATCGTCTGGCGCGGCGCGATGGAGGTCAGGCCGAAGCCGACGGCGCCGGCGAGAAGCGCCAGGACCGCCGCGGGAGAGCCGGCGAGGAGCGCCGCGCAGGTCACCGTCAAGGCGAGCATGATCGCCATGGCGCGTTCCGAGCGCATCAACAGCCAGGCAAGGCCTGGCCAGGCGAGCGTCGTCACGCTCATGACGGTGCGCGCCAGCACCGGCCCCTCGCCGTCGATCGCCGTATAGGCGTTGGGTACGGTCAGCACCCAGACGATCGCCGAAAGCGCGCCAAGGCCGGCGCCAAGCGACACGAGATAGAGATTTGAGGCGCGCATCCGAACCGGCATCGACGCCACGGCCGAAAAGGCGGCGAGGCCGACGCCGAGCGCCTTCATCAGGCGCTCGGAGGCGTCATCGAGGAAAGGCGTCCACAGGAGTGACAGCCCCGCCCAGAAGACCAGGAAAAGCAGCGCCAGCGCCGCCCGCGTCCTGAGGAGCGCCCACATGCGCCGGAACGGCTCGCGTCCCTCGCTCTCGATGAGCATGGCGATCGAGAACAGGATGGCGCCGACGGGCGCGATGCCGACCACGGCGTGACGCATGATCACCGAGGCGATCGGCAACACGCCGACCATCACGGCAAAGCCGAGGCGGCGCAGGAAACCCGCGGCATCGGCTGCGGCATCCGCCGGCGTGCCGCGCGGGCGCGTAGGCACCACGGGACGGCCCGATCTCGTCTTCGGCGGCTTGATCTCGAGCTGCGTCATGGATGGGCGTCTAGCCCGCTTTCCGGACAAAGGGAATTGCGCGCTGCTCCTTTGGAAAAGCGCCTCATTCCCCAGCGCCTCATTCCCCCTTGCCGCGGATCAGGTGGATGATGCCGGAGAAATCACTGCCCCCCTCCCCCCAGGCGGCATAGAGGCCGTAGAGCTGCGCCGCCAGGGCACCGAGCGGCGTCGAAGCCCCGCTCGCCTGCGCGGCCTCCTGCGCAAGCTTCAAATCCTTCAGCATGAGATTGGCGGCAAAGCCCGGCTTATAGCCGCTATTCGCCGGAGAGGTGGGCACGGGCCCCGGCACCGGGCAATAGCTGGTCAAGGACCAGCATTGGCCCGAGGAGGTCGAGGCGACGT
>JBIOEK010000374.1:0-4367 GCA_044445925.1 Hyphomicrobiales bacterium | reverse complement strand
GGTCTACGCCAGCTGCGGCAGCACCGCCTCGATCTCGCCGCGGCGCGGCTCGAGGAAGCGCGGCAGCTTCAGGCTCTCGCCGAGATGGGCCTCGTTCTCGTCGACCGCAAAGCCCGGATCGTCGGTCGCGATCTCGAACAGCACGCCGCCCGGCTCGCGGAAATAGACGGAGCGGAAATAGTTGCGGTCCTTCTGCTCGGTCGTGTGCAGGCGGTGATTCGCGGCGAGCTTGCTCACCATGTCGGCCTGCGCCTTGTTGCCCGCGGCGCGAAAGGCGATGTGGTGCACCGAGCCCGCCCTCTGGCGGCCTCTGAGGAAATTGCCCGCCGCGCGGATATCGACGATGCCGCCCTCTTTCGTGTCGCCCGCCCGGAAGCGGGTGACGCTCTCCTCGCGGCCGATCTCGGCAAAGCCCAGGACATCGGTGAGGATCGCGCCCGTGGGAGCTGCCTCCCGCAGCAGCAAGGTGACGCCGTGGAAGCCGCGGATCGCATGCTCGGCGGGCACGTCGCCGCCCGTCCAGGCGGGCTCGGCCTCAGCGCCCGCGACCGCGACGAGAGCGAGCTGCATGCCGTCGGGATCCTTGAAGGCTAGCACGCTCTCGCCGAAGCGCTTCCTCGGCGCCTCGTGCGGCACGCCCTTCTCGAGCAGGCGGTGCGCCCAATAGCCGATCGCGCCCTGCGGCACGCGGAAGGTGGTCTCGAGCGTCTCCCCGACACCTGCCCGGCCTTGGCCCGCATGCTCCCAGGGGAAGAAGGTCAGGATGGTGCCCGGCTGCCCCTGCGCATCCCCGTAATAGAGATGATAGGTGCCGGGATCGTCGAAATTCACGGTCTTCTTCACGACACGAAGCCCGAGCGAATTCCTGTAGAAATCGAGATTGCGGCGCACCGGGCCCGCGATCGCTGTCACATGGTGGATGCCGTTCGTGTTCATGTCTTCCGTCCTTTCGTGGATGCGCAAGTTCGGCGCGCTCTCGTTCACCCGCTCACGGGACCTTCGCGAAACTCAATCACCGGGTCATCCCGGACGCGGCGCAGCATGAAATGTTGCGCCGCAGACCCGGGATCCATGCTTTCTTCTATAGCTTGTGGGTCCCGTATCTGCGCCGCATCACGTTGTGCTGCGGCGCGTACGGGACGACCCCAATTCCGCAAAGGTGCAGAGGAGGAACGCGCACTCAGCGCGCGAGCTTCGCGGCGATCTCGGCGACATGCTTTCCCTGGAAGCGCGCGCCCTCGAGCTCGCTTTCGCTCGGCTGGCGGGAGCCGTCGCCCGCGGTGATGGTCGTCGCCCCGTAGGGCGTGCCGCCCGTGATCTCGTCGAGCCGCATCTGCTTTTGGAACGAGTAGGGAAGGCCGACGATGACGAGGCCGAGATGCAGGAGATTGGTGATGATCGACATCAAGGTCGTCTCCTGGCCGCCATGCTGGGTCGCCGTCGAGGTCATGGCCGCGCCGACCTTGCCGTTCAGCGCGCCGCGCGCCCAAAGCCCACCGGTCTGGTCGAGGAAATTGGCCATCTGGCCCGGCATGCGCCCATAGCGCGTGCCGGTGGCGACGATCAAGGCGTCGTAATTCGGCAGGTCCTCGACCTTGGCGATCGGAGCCTTCTGGTCGAGCTTGTAATGGGCCGCTCGTGCCGCCTCCTCGCTCAGGAGCTCGGGGACGCGCTTGACGTCGACCTCGGCTCCGGCCGCGCGCGCCCCTTCGGCAGCGGCGTTCGCCATCTTCTCCATATGGCCGTAGCTGGAATAATAGAGAACGAGCACCTTTGTCATCGGAAGGTCCTTTGGGATGGCTTGATCTTGCCTTGGCCGCACCCGAGAGGGTCGGCAGGGCGGAAAATAGGTCTGGCGTTCTCGCAAAGAAAGGGAAACAATCGAAACAGATTGTTTCTGGAATTTTGCAATGCTCCAACTTCCCGACTTCGAAGCCTGGGCGATCTTCGCCAAGGTCGCCGAGAACCGCTCCTTCACCCGCGCCGCCCTCCAGCTCGGCCTCTCGAAGCCCACCGTCTCGAAGGCGGTGAGCCGGCTTGAGGCCCGCATCGGGGCTAGCCTCTTCCATCGCACCTCGCGGCGCCTTTCCCTCACCGAGGCCGGAAGGTCCGCGGCCGCCAGCGCCTCGCGCATCCTGGCCGAGGGCGAGGCGGCGGAGAGCGATGCCGTGGCGCATTCCGTGGCGCCGCGCGGCACGGTGCGCCTCGCAGCGCCCATGTCCTTCGGGCTCGCCCATATCGCGCCGATCCTTCCGCAATTCCTCTCGAGCTATCCGGAGGTCGCGATCGACCTGCATCTTTCCGATGAGCTCGTCGATGTGGTGGGCGCGGGCTTCGACGTGGTGCTGCGCATCGCGGCGCTCGCCGATTCGACGCTCAGGGTGCGCCATATCTGCAAGGTGCGCCGGCTCCTGGTCGCTGCGCCCTCCTATCTCGAGCGGCGCGGCCGCCCGAGCCATCCGCGCGAGCTCGGCCGGCATGCCTGCCTCGGCTATTCCTATCTGCCGACGCCCGGCCGCTGGCGCTTCATCCAAGCCTCGGGCGCCGAGGAGGAGGTCGTCCCGCAGGGTCCCTTGCGCGCCAATAACGGGGAGGCGTTGCAGCCCGCTCTCCTCGCCGGGCTCGGCCTCGCGGTCCAGCCGGAGTTCCTGGTCTTCGAGGATATCGCCTCGGGGCATCTCGAGGCCGTGATGGGGGATTGGACGCCGCCCGCGATCTCCCTCAACCTCGTGACCCCGCCCGGCGGCTTGCGGCCGATGCGGGTCTCGCTGCTGATCGACCACCTGGTCGCCCGGCTCTCGGACGCGCCCTGGGCGGGGAAGTGATCAACCTCTCAGATCACGTTGCGCTCGAGGAGCGGCCGGTTCGCCGCGATCCTTTCGGGCCCGAGATCGGAGAGGTCGAGCGTCAGGAAGCGCCCATGCGTGACGAGCTCGGCGAGGCCGCGCCCGATGCCGGGCGATTGCTGCATGCCGTGGCCCGAGAAGCCGAGCGCCACATAGGCGTTGGCGAGATGCGGGAAGCGGCCGACGATGGCGTTGTGGTCGAAGACGTTCAGGTCGTAGTGGCAGGCGAAGGAGCGGCCGGGCTTGATGCGCTCGAAGGCCGGAACGCGGTGGGCGAGCGCGGGCCAGACGACCTCCTCGAAGAACGAGAAATCGACCTCGAAATCCTTGCAGTCCGGATCGGATTCAGGTGGAGGCGAGGCGCCGCACAGGAACATCCGGCCCTGCGCCGTGGGCTTGCCCTCGGGGCGCGTATAGACGCCGGTCGTGTCGATGAGCAGCGGGCAGGGCGCGACCTCGTCGCGGCAGGTGAAGGCGAAGACGAAGCGCTTGCGCGAATGGACCGGAAGCGCCATGCCGAGCTGCGTCGCGATCTCGGGTCCGCCCGAGGCGCCGGCGCAATCGATGAAGCTGCCGCAGGCGATGCGGGAGCCGTCGGCTAGCCGCACCGCGGTCACGCGGGAAGCGTCGCGCTCGATCTCCACGACCTCGGCTTCGCGATAGGTCGCGCCGAGCGAGCGCGCCTTGCGGCGAAAGGCCTGGAGCAACCCCCAGCCGTCGAACCAGCCTTCGCGCGTCCGCCCGAAGGTGCCGACCGAGATGCCCTCGAGGTTGAGGAAGGGAAATTTCTCGCCGAGCCCTGCCCGGTCGAGCAGCGCGATGTCGGCGCCCTCCGCCGTCTGGAGCGCCTGGTTCTCGACGAGGATCGATCTTCCGGCCTCGCTCGCAAGATAGAGATAGCCGCCTTCGTGGAAGGAGATCTCCGGCCGCTCGCCATCGACCGCGAGGCGATCGGCCGCCACCTTCAGGAAGGAGATGCCGAAGAGCGAGATGCGGATATTGGCCGGCGAGGAGAATTGCTGGCGGATCGAGGCGAGCGACAGCGCCGAGGCCGAGCGCTGATAGGTCATGTCCTTGTCGAGCACGAGGACGGAGCCGGAGAATGCCGGATCGGCGAGAAGATGATAGGCGGTCGAGGAGCCCATCACCGCCCCCCCGGCAATAACCACATCGAAGGATTCCATCACGCTTGCGAGCCTCGCCTCTGAGCTTCGGGTTGAGTCGGGGCGCATTCTGCCTTTAGAGTCGGCGATCGGCAAAGCCGCGGCGCGAGGATCCGGGGCTTGCCAATTCGGTCGTTGGCCGGAGCCGGCGCCTCCCTCCCCATATATCCACGGGACTCGCCGCGACGATTCCGGGTAATAGTTGAGCGCCTGCATACGGCACCTGGCCGAGGCGCGGCGCATGTAGGCAGGCTTTGACGACACCCATCATATCGAGGCAGCCATGTCGAACCCGCTGGTCAACGAACTCCACGCCATCCTCGCCACTCCGGCCGAGGAGGCGCGCGCCATCCTGACC
>JBIOEK010000373.1:0-4368 GCA_044445925.1 Hyphomicrobiales bacterium | reverse complement strand
GAATCGTAGGTCGCAACGTCGACGCGCTTCAACATCGAGGTCAGCACATGGCCCGGGAACAGCCCGTTTTGGTTGGAGTCGACGCCGATGCCGAACTTGCCGGCGTCCGCCGCCGCCTTGAGCACGCCTTGCCCGGTCGCGCCCGCCGCCGCATAGACGATGTCGGCGCCGCGGTCGATCTGCGATTTGGCAAGCTCGCCGCCCTTGACCGGATCGTTCCAGGCGGCGCCCGTCGTGCCGGTCATGTTCTGAAAGACCTCGATCGCGGGCTTGGCGTATTTGGCGCCCGCTACATAGCCGCAGGCGAATTTGCGGATCAGCGGGATGTCCATGCCGCCGACGAAACCGATCTTGTCGGTCTTGGAGGCCTTGGCCGCCATCAGCCCGACGAGGAAGGAGCCTTCATGCTCCTTGAACAGGATCGAGCGCACATTGGGCTTGTCGACGACGGAATCGATGATGGCGAATTGTGTGTTCGGGTACTCGGGCGCCACCTTTTCCAGCGCGCTCTCCTGGCTGAACCCGACCGCGATGATCGGCGAATAGCCGTCGCGGGCAAAGCGGCGCAGCGCCTGCTCGCGCTGGGCGTCGTTCTGGATCTCGAAATCGCGGTAGTCGATGCCGGTATCCTGCTTGAACTTGGCCGCGCCATTCGCCACCCCCTCGTTGAAGGATTTGTCGAATTTGCCGCCGAGATCATAGACGATAGCCGGCTTGATATCGGCTGCGCCGGCTAGCGGGACGCAAGCCAGCGCCCCCGCCAGAGCAAGTCCGAGAATCGCTGCGCGTCGCGCCATGAAGCCCTCCCTTGTCACGCGGCCGGCCGATCACAGCCGACGCCTCGGTGCCATGTTTCCACACTCCGGCCCGCCGGGCAAACGCCGGTTCGCAAGACCGTGGCGCAGCGGGCCGCATGCCTATGCGAGAAGGGCGGACGCGGACGGAAAGGACCGTTGGCGAGGCGCCGATCGGGGCTCTATGATCCGCCTCCGCAAGAGAGATGCGCCTTGCGTCGGCGCCGAGGGCATGGGATCGATCGATGATGAAGCTGAGGCTCTATTGGCTCGCGGTCGCCCTGCCATTCTTGCTGGCGATCTTGATCGGCATCTCGCCGCTGCCGTTGCGGACCGATCTGCAAAACCTCGTCTTCGACGATTATCAGCGCCTCAGCCCGAGGATCTATGATCCCGCCTCGCCGGTGCGGATCATCGATATCGACGATGAATCGCTGAGGCGCTATGGCAGGCAATGGCCCTGGCCGCGCTCGCAGCTCGCCGCCTTCGTCAACTACCTGAAGGCGCATGGCGCCTTGGCGATCGGGTTCGACTTCCTGTTCGCGGAAGCCGACCAGATGGGCATCGCCGAGCTGATCCGCGACCAGCCGCGCGAGCGCGCTCTCGCCCTGATCGCGCAGGAGCTCGACAAGAGCGGCACCTATGACCAGGCTTTCGCCAATTCGCTCAGCGCCGCCCCTGCCGTGCTCGGAGCGGTGCTCATCAACGGCGATTCGCAGGCCAGGATCCAACGCGGCGAGGCCGACGACCAGGGCTCGTTGCCGGTCAAGGCCGGCTTTGCCCATGCGGGCGATGATCCGTTGTTGTTCCTGCACAACTTCGATTCGAGCATCGGGCCCATAAAGGTTCTTGCGGACAGGGCGGCCGGGATCGGCGCGCTCAACTGGGTGCCGGATCGCGACCGCGTCATGCGGCAGGTGCCGCTCGTCTTCGGCCTGAAGAACACGATCGTGCCGAGCCTTGCGGCCGAGACGCTTCGCCTCGCCCAAGAGGAGGGCGCGAGCTACTTCATCAAATCCTCGAATGCCTCGGGCGAGACGGCCTTCGGCGCCGAGACCGGCATCGTTGCGATTCGCATCGGCCAGGTCGTGATCAACACCCAGCCCCAAGGCGATATCCGCATCCGCTTCACCAAGCATGACCCGCGCCGCTTCATCCCGGCCTGGAAGCTCATCGACAACGAGATCGACCAAGCCGAGATCGAGAACAAGATCTTCTTCATCGGCTCGAGCGCCGCGGCGCTCGGCGACATGGTGTCGACGCCGCTGGACGCCTCCGTCCCCGGCGTCGAGATGCACGCGCAGCTTCTCGAGCATATCCTCGAGGGCGAGAGCCTGGTGCGCCCCGATTTCGCCGGCGGCGTCGAAATGGCGGCGATGCTGCTGTTGTCGCTCGTGCTGATCTTCGCGCTGCCCTTGGTCTCTTCGATCCTCGCCGCCGCGATCGGCTGCCTCGGCGTCGCCGCCATGATCGGGGGCAGCTGGTGGGCCTTTACCCAGAAGGGGCTGTTGATCGATCCGGTATTCCCGAGCGTCAGCGCCGGCGCGGTGTTCCTGGCCGGGGTGTTGGCGCTCTACGGCTTGAAGCAATCGCAGGAGCGCTTCGTGCGCCAGGCTTTCGGTCGCTATGTCTCGCCGGCCGTCGTGCATCAGCTCGCCGAGAATCCGGAGCGACTGATCCTCGGCGGGGAAAGCCGCGAGCTGACGATTCTGTTTTGCGATCTGCGCTCGTTCACGACGCTGTCGGAGAGCTTCGACGCACAGGGCCTGACACGCTTCCTCAACGAATATCTCTCGCCGCTGACCGATGTCGCGATCGAGCGCAATGGAACGATCGACAAATATATCGGCGATGCGATCATGGCCTTTTGGAACGCGCCGCTCGACGATCCCCATCACGCCAAGAACGCAGCCTTAGCGGCGCTCGCTATGCGCACGGAGCTGGCAAAGCTCAATGAGCGCTGGCAGGAGCGCGCCAAGGCGGAGGGCAAGACCTTCCCAATCGTGCGCTTCGGCGTCGGTCTCAACACTGGGGATTGCTGCGTCGGGAACCTCGGCTCGGCACTCAAATTCAACTATTCCTGCATCGGCGACAACGTCAACGTCGCCTCGCGTCTCGAAGGCGCGACCAAGTTCTTCGGCGTCGATATCGCCGCGAATGGCGCGACGCGCAACGAGGCGCGAGAGCTCGCCTGGCTCGAGATCGATCAGGTGCTGGTGAAAGGCAAGACCGTGCCGATAGCGGTCTTCATGCTCGTCGGGGACGAGACGGTCGCAGGCAGCGCGGAATACAAGACGCTAGCAGGCATCCATGACGAGATGCTCGCCACATTCCGCGGCCGCGCCTTCGACAAGGCGATCGCGCTCGCCGAGAAGGCAGCCTCCATGGCGCCCAACGAGATCAAGAACGTCTATGCCTTCTACCGCGCCCGCTTCGGCGAATTGCTGGCAACGCCGCCCGGCGATGATTGGTCGCCGGTGCTGAAGCTCGAAGAGAAGTGAAACCCCGTATATCTGGCGGACAGGCATGGCACGATTCAATGATTTCCGGGGCTATGCGGCAGGCTTGAGCCGCTCGCAAGACCCGCCGGGGCGTGGCCCTTGCGCAAGAAGCGCGGCGAGACCGGGCAATATGGCTTTGAGCTCGGCTGGCAAGGTCCAGGGCGGGTTGACGAGGATGAGGCCGCAGGCGGTGAGCCCCGCCTCGTCCTCTTCCTTCGCGCCGATATCGAACTCGACGCGCCAGATTTCCGGAAGCGACAGCCCGGAGAGCCTGCCGGTGAAGCGGCGGGCGAGCGTGCGATCCTTCACCGGATACCAGATGAGCGTCATGCCAGAGGGCCATTTCTTGACGGCAGTTTCCAGGCCGGCCGTGACGCGCGCGAATTCGTCCTGCGCCTCATAGGGCGGATCGACGACGACGAGGCCGCGCCGCTCCTTGGGCGGAACGAAGGCGCTCCAGGCCGCGTAGCCGTCGAGATGCAGAGCCTTGGCGCGCGAGCCCGGCGGGAAGTGCCGCGCCAGCTTTTCGAAAATGCGCTCTTGTGCCTCGACGGCGAGCAGGCGATCGTCCCGGCGCAGGAAATGGCGAATGATGGCGGGCGATCCCGGATAGGCGTAAGCTCCATGTTCGGTGCGCCATGCGGTGACCGCCTCGAGATAGGGCGCGAGGAACGCCGCGAGATCGCGATCGGGCGGCGAGCCGGGCCGATCCTCGGTCTCGCCGGTCAGCCGCCCGATGCCATTTCGCCACTCGCCCGTTCGCCTCGCCTCTGCGCCTCCGAGGTCATAGGCGCCTCGCCCCGCATGAGTGTCGATGACGCGGAACGGCTTCTCCTTGGAGCGCAGATGCACGAGCATGCGGGCGAGCACCGCGTGCTTGAGCACATCGGCGAAATTTCCGGCGTGAAACCCGTGGCGATAATTCATGGCCGAATTGCCGGATCGTCGATCTCGAGCTCACCTGACGGCAGGGATCGTGATCTCGCCTTCGGCGCAGCCGTCGGGGACGGCGCTGCCGCAGGCGCGGAAGCCGCGCAAATCCTTGGTCACGCAAAAGCGCACCTCTTCCAATT
>JBIOEK010000372.1:0-4382 GCA_044445925.1 Hyphomicrobiales bacterium | reverse complement strand
CCGCCGCTGAATTGACGGGGATAGCGATCGAGAAAGCGCTCGGCCGGCGCGAGGCCGACGCGCTCGAGAAGCGCCGCCGCCTCGGCTCTCGCCGTCTTTTGCGTCGCGACGCCGTGGAGGAGCATGGGATCTCGCAGGATCTGGTAGGCGGTCCGACGCGGGTTCAGGGAGGCGCGTGAATCCTGGAAGACGATCTGCACATTTTTGCGATAATCCACCGGCACGCCGGCGGCGAGGTCTATCGTCTGGCCGTCGAAGGTCATCGCTCCCGTCGTCGGATCCAAGAGCCTGAGAACGAGCCGTCCTAAGGTCGATTTGCCCGAGCCGCTCTCGCCGACGAGAGCGAAGATCTCTCCCGCGCCGACATCGAGGGTGACGCCGTCGACGGCTTTCACGGGTGGCGTCCGCTGGCGCAACAGAGAGCCCGGCTGATAGAAATGCTTCGTGAGATCACGCAACCGCAGCAGGGGCGCAGCAACGCTCATGAAACATCTCCCGCCGGCGATGCGTGGAGCCAACAGGCAACGCGCGCCCCATCGCTCAGCTCGAGCATCTTGGGATCGTTCAGGCATTCATCGAAGGCATGCGGACAGCGCGGCCTGAAGCGGCAGCCGGACGGCGGGTCGACGAGATCCGGCACGCTGCCGCCGACGGTCGCGAAGTTGGCGCCCGGCATGTCGATCCTTAGGGCGCTTTGCAGGAGCGAGCGCGTATAGGGATGGCGAGGCCGCTCGAAGGTTGAGAGCGTCGTCCCGCTTTCCACGAGGCGCCCGGCATACATGACGTAGACCCGGTCGCACAACTCTGCCACGACGCCCATGTCATGCGTGATCAGGATCAGCGCCATTTGGAACTCTGCGCATAGATCCTCGAGGAGCGACAGGATTTGAGCCTGCAACGTGACATCGAGCGCGGTCGTCGGCTCATCGGCGATGAGCAGCTTCGGCCGGCACGCCAGCGCAATGGCGATCAATACGCGTTGCCGCATGCCGCCCGAGAGCTCATGCGGGTAGCGCCGCATGAAGATCGGGCTCGACGGAAGCCCGACCCGATCGAGCATGAAGCGTGCCTCGCGTGAAGCTTCGGACTTCGGCCGATGCAGCCAAACCGCTTCTTCGATCTGATCGCCGATCCTCATCCGGGGGTTGAGGTAGGTCAGCGGGTCTTGGAAGACCATGCCGATCTCGGCACCCCGGATGCGCTCCATGCCGTGCTCGTCCAAGGCGACGAGATCCTCGCCCTCATAGAGAATCTGCCCCGATACGATTTTCGCGGCAGGTTCCGGCAGCAGACGCATGATCGAGCGTGCGGTCATGCTCTTGCCGCAGCCAGACTCCCCGACGAGCGCAACCTTCTCGCCCGGCATGACCGAAATGCTCACATCGTCGACCGCCCTGACGGTGCCGCGACGGGTGCGCAGCCATGTCCTGAGGCCGCGCGTCTCGAGCAAGGGGCGCGCGGCGCCGGCGAAGCTCGTCATCGCTCTCGCCCCTCGGGGCTGAGCATATCGTTCAACCCGTCGCCGACGAGGTTGAAGCAAAGGACTGTGAGGAAGATTGCGAGTCCCGGGAATACCGACATCCACCAGGCCGCACGCAAGAATGGCTGCGCACGGTTGAGCATTTC
This sequence comes from Hyphomicrobiales bacterium, assembly GCA_044445925.1. Lineage (GTDB taxonomy): Bacteria > Pseudomonadota > Alphaproteobacteria > Rhizobiales > Beijerinckiaceae > GAS188. The sequence goes on along the minus strand of JBIOEK010000372.1, from coordinate 2,756 downwards.
GCCCCAACTCGCCATATCAGGGTTGCTCAGGCCGAAAAAGGCGAGGCCTGCCTGCAACAGGATCGCCTCGCTCACGTCGAGGGAAGCCTGAACGATGGCTGGCGCGAGCGCGTTGGGCAAGATCTCGTGAAATATGATGTGGCGGTCTCCGAAGCCTATGGCACGTGCGGCCTCGACGACCTCCCTCTCCTTCAATGAGAGAAACTGAGCCCTCACGATGCGCCCGACTTCGGGCCAACCCAAGCCCCCGATCACCAACACGATCTTGGCGACCCCTCCCCCGAAAAATGCGACGATCAGGATGGCGAGGAAAAAGCGTGGCATGATCTGGACGAATTCTGCGATCCGCATCAGCACACTGTCGAGGGCGCCGCCATAATAGCCGGCAGCGGCGCCGACGATCACCCCGATCGCCAGCGAGGTCAGGCCGGCGAGCACGCCCACCAGCAGCGAGACGCGCGTGCCGTAGAGGACACCGGCGAACACGTCCTTGCCGACATTGTCGGTCCCGAAGAAATGGCGCATCCCGGGCGGCATCAGCCGCTCCCGGCCGATCGCCATGGGATCATAGCTCGTCAGTAGCGGCGCCAAGACGGCGATCATCACTAGCATGATCAGCAGGGTCGAGGCGAGAGCCGCAAAGCGGTTCGCGCCGAACCGGCGAAGCGCGTCCAGCCGGCGGAAGCCGCTCGAAGCCTCTTCGATTAGGGGCGTCGCAGCCTCGGGCAACGTCGTCATCGCGTCTTGCGCCGCAGGCGCGGATCGAGCGCGCCGTAGACGAGGTCGGTCGCGAGATTCGCCAGGACGGCAATGCTGGCACTCGCCAGGAATATACCCAGGATCACGGGCGTGTCGCGCGCTTTCATGGCGTCGAACAGCAGGCGCCCGAGCCCTGGCCAGGCAAACACCGTCTCCACCAGGGCGGAGCCGGCGAGGACGTAGCCGAAATTATAGCCGATCGACGTCGCCACCGGCAGAAGGGCGTTCGGCAGTGCATGCGCATAGAGCACGCGAGTGCCGCTTGCCCCCTTGGCGCGCGCCGTCAGGATATAGTCGCTGGTCAGCGCTTCCATCACGCTCGCCCGCGTGAGCCGCGCGGTCGACACGAGATAACGCAAGCTCAAGGCGAACGCAGGAAGGACTAGGTGCCGGGCGACATCCGTCGCGTGATCAAGGCCGGCATAGCTCTCCCGGACCGAGATCATGCCTTGTGCCGGCAGTAGGTCGAGGTTGACGGCGAACAGGAGGATGAGAAGCTGGCTCAGCCAGAACACCGGTACGGAAAAGCCGAGCAGCGAGAACGAGGTGATGAGGCTGTCGCGCCACGAGCGCGGCCGCCGGGCCGCGCCGACGCCGAGCAGGATGCCGCAGACGGCCGCGAACATCATCGCCGTGACGGTCAGGATGACGGTGTTGCCGGCCCGTTCGGCGATCAGCGACAGGACCGGCCGGCGGCTCGCGAAGGAATAGCCGAGATCGCCGCCGAGCACGCTCGAGATATAGGTCAGAAGCTGCTCGAGGAGTGGCCGGTCGAGACCGAGCCTATGGCGGATCTCCTCGACATATTCGGGCGGCGCAGGGAAATCGCCAATGAATGCCTGGATTGGATCCCCCGGCGCCAGATGAACGATCATGAAGTTCACCACGATCACGGCGAGCAGCAGCGGCAAAGCCTGTGCCAGCCGCCGGGCGACGAAGGCGATCATTGCGCCGCGGCCGCGAACCGCCTGCCAGGCGGCCGCCCTTGCGAAGGGCCCTCAGCCGATGAGAGAGCCAACCGCCTGCTCCAGCTTCCTGCCGCCGTCGACCACCGGTGCGCGCGCCTCCTCGAGCTTGCGGGCGTGATCGGCGAGGCTCGCCTGGTATTCCTTCATCCGCGTTCTCACCTCCGAGGGTGCCGGGCCGCCGTAGAGCGTGCGGCGATGGACGGCTTTCTCCGGATCGAGCGCTTCCTTCAGCGCGGCGGCCCCGAGCTTCAAGGGTTCGCCTTGATAGAGAATGGCGGCCTCGTCGATCAGCGCAGCCGTCACGTCCTTGGGCGCGATGCTTCGATCCTCGCAGAGACGAACCAGGATCCCAATGATTTGGTGGGCGGTTCGCCAAGGCAGCCCCTTCTCGCGCACCAAGGCGCCGGCGATCTCGGTCGCCTGGCCCCAGAAGGCGCCCGCTCTTTCGCGCATCAGCTCAGTGTCGAGATCGAGCACCGGCATGAACTCGCTCATCCAGTTGAGATCGCGCACGATCTTCACCAGGCTGCGCTTGATCGCGTCGCGCGTCACGGCCCTGTCGAGTATCGGGATCGAGGTCGGGTCCTTCTCGACCAGGAAGCTCGTCATCAAGGCGCCGACCGTCTCCGCAGCCGCGCCCTTGATGAATTGCGGCGCATAGGCATTCTTCTTCTGCATCATGATGCTGCTGGTGCCGCAGAAGCGGTCAGGAAAATCGAGCATCCCGAACTCGGAGGTATTGAACAGCATCAGATCGTCCGCCCATCTGGCGAGGTTCATGTGCAGGATCGAGAGCACGGAGAGGACGGTGAATAAGTTGTCGTGGCTCAATATCGCGTCGAAGGTGTTCTTCTCGACCTGCCCGAAGCCGAGAAGCTCCGCCACGCGATGCCGATCGAGAGGGAAGTCGGATCCGGTGAGAATGGCTGACCCCGCCGGGCTGCGGTTCATTTGGTCGAATGCAAGCAGCAGGCGCTCGGTATCGCGCTCCAAAACCGAGACCCAGGAGAGCAGCATATGGCCCCAGGT
>JBIOEK010000371.1:0-4385 GCA_044445925.1 Hyphomicrobiales bacterium | reverse complement strand
GCGACGCGCTCGCGGATGTCAATTCCCAGGACGATGCCGCATTGATGGGCGACCTGATCCTGCGCCTCATGCTGGGCTTCGTCCAGGATGCCGACACGCAGGTCCATGTGTCCCTCGCCGGCGGCCGCAAGACCATGTCGGCGCATGCTCTCCTCGCCCTGACACTCGTCGGCCGGCCAGCCGATGAAGCCTCGCATGTGCTCGTCTCGCCCGTCGAGTTCGAGGACCATCCGGATTTCTGGCACCCCGACCAGGGCGGTCTGCTAAATCGCAAGGAGGAACTGCGGCACGCGCCGCTTCCCGAGCCGTCGCTCGATCCTCGCCGCGCGGCCGTCACTCTCGTGCCGACCCCAACGCCGCTGATGCGTTATGAGGTGAAGGACTTGCGGGCCCTCGAGCAGTTGCGGCTGAAGGACGTTGTCGACGAGCTGAACCTCGCCGCCCGGCTGCAGGCGAGCCCAAGGCTGCGCCTCGACACGGCGAGGAACGCGATCGACGCCTGCGGCGTGGAACGCACTCTGGGCGCCAAGCTTTTCGCGGTCTACCGTCTCCTGGCCATTGCGAAAAAGGAGAATTGGCAAGGGGTCGGTCCGGACGGCGAGGGGCCCGAGCACGCCGGATGGCTTTCCGTTCCGCAGATCTGTGTCGCCCAGGCCCCCTCCGGCATATCGATTGCGGAACTCCTCCTCGCATTCGTCAGAGAGGCCGTCGTTGCGGAGGGGGGCGATCCCCAGGATCACGAGAGCGTGCTCGAATGGGAGACTGTGACCATCGAAGGGCGCCCCGGTAAGAAGCTCGACTTCGCCGAAGCCGCGATCGGCTCAAATACGCGATTGATCGATGCCCTCAAGAACGCATTCGGCGCCTCTGCCGGTGCGATGCTCGCACCGGCCATCGAGAAGAAGCGCCGATGGAAGAGCGACCGGCTCAATCCTGACGGCTCGATCCGCATCGAGGGCGCGACGCGCTTCGGCCTGAGGCTACCAGGGCAGGCGATCGAGATCGTTTGAGCGGCGCTCGGGCCCCGCTGCACGAGGCGAAGAGTGAGTTAGGGGAAAAGAACAATGACGCTCTTCATTTGCACCGCCGGCACTTCGATCGCCCGGGGCGGGATGAAAGCCGGAGTGGACGCCGTTGCCTATCGAGCCCGCATTGAGGAAAAGCTGCGAGAAGATCGTGCTGCCACATCCGATCGCGAGGCCTTCTTGAAGCTCGCCTCCGCCGAATCGAATGGCCTCCTGCGCGGAAAGGCGACGGCCGATGATGAGGTAGTCTTCCTCGTCTCCGAGACGGAGGACGGGGCGATTTGTGGGGAAAGGCTCGTTTCGTTTGTGAAGAGCGAGTTTGGTTGCCGCGCCAAGACTGTCGAAATCAAGGGCCTCCAGGTGAGGGACGGCCGGACGTTCCGCGCCTTTGCGATCGGGTCTCTCTTCGCTGCACTCGACCGTGAGATCGACGATCGGCCCGCGGAGGAGGTAAGGCTCAACGCGACCGGCGGTTTTAAGGGGACCATTCCCTATCTCGTGCTCTACGGCATGTTCAACAGCATTCCCGTCTCGTATGTCTATGAATTCTCGGACACGCTGATCGTCTTGCCACCAGTGCCGATCGAGTTCGACTGGGCCCGCATCGCGCCCGCTGCCAGAGCGGTCTTCGAAATCGGCCGAGAGGGTTATCTCGAGGAGGATAGGTGGCGCAAACTCCTGCCCCGCGATTACTATCTATACCAATCGGCGTACGACACGCTGTTCGAATTCGATGGGAACATCGTAGGTTTGTCGGCGGTCGGCCATATCATGAGGCGCAGGTTCGACCTGGCGATAGTGTCGACGGATGTCCGGTTGTCTCCGAATGCCCAGCGCGCATTGAACCGCGCCGACGCGGCGATCCGCCGCGAGTTCGAGATCATGCTCGATCGTGTGCGTGATCCGATCGCGCGCAAGCTGCCGCATCATCAGGATAGCTTGTATGAGAGCGACCTGAAGGTATGGAAGCGCTATGTCCGGGCCGGGCCGCGCATGTGCTATTGGGTGGAGGGCCAAATTGTCTACGTCGCGGAGCTGTTCCCCACACATCCTGAATATGATCGCTTCTGGAAGGAGGATCCGAGAGATCGTGCCGACTATGAGCGGCCCTCGTTCATCCAACATGAGGTGGCCGCACCGCCGGATTATCGGGTCATGCTGGAGGACATGCAACGGAGCGGGTTGGATGATCAGGAATACCAGCAGGCGCTCGAGGATGAGGCACAATCGTTGAGGCGGCAACTCGAGCAACTGACGATGCGGACCAACGCGTTGGTCGCGGAAGCGAGGAGGGAGGGCCGCGCCGAGGCAGAGCACGCTCGAAGGAGAATGGAATCGAATCTGTCGAAGAAGATTGCGGCGGGGAAAAATGAGATTGTCTCGCTCACCGAGACGCTCGAGATCGTCGTCGCAGAGCGTGATCGGCTCCGGGCCGAGATTGTCGAACTGGACGATCAGGCATACACGAATCTGTCGGCCGAGAGTTCCGGCTCGCCCGAATAGCGATACGCAGCGAGCTTGCCGTCCTTGGCGACCGAGGCGTCGACGCAGGCAAGCCCCGGGCCTTGCAGGGTCAGCGGGTGGCTCATCCAGTAATGCCCGAAGAAGATGGGGCAAGTGGCGACGCGAGACGCGTTGAATGGGTCAAACAGGCTCGACAACCCGCCGGGTACCGGCGCATGCGGTAACTGCGCCAGCACTTGGTCGTCCGCGTGTACCGCGTCTCGCCACGTCACCGCTCCGTCCATCGGCTTCCACCAGGCGAGGCGCGCGCTCCTGCGCAGGTGGCCGTCGGCATCCAGATACGAGACACCGGCCGGCAGATCGGCTTCAGGCCCGTTCAGGAGCACCTCACGTGCCTGTTGCATCGGGTCGCCCTTGCGCGCTGCTCTAACCAGCCCTTCTTCGGTCAGGGCGCCCTCAGCGTCGACGAAAGGCGCGAGCGCGGCGATCGCCTTTGTGCTCCAGCAGGCATGCGCGACCCGGGCGTCCTCGCGCTCGATCCAGAGCGGCAGGCGGCGCAGCCAGGCGAGCACAGCGGCGGCCTCGCACGGCGATCTTTCCATTTCGGCGCGCGTTTCGGACGACTGATGCAGGTTCTTTTCGGTGTGCGGACGAAGGAAGCTCCCGAACGCAGCGGGGTCGGGGGTCGCAAGGCAGACGGCGTTGAAATCGTGGTTGCCCATCACGGCGAGCGCGCTGCCGGCCTGAGTCATGGCCATGGCGATCCGACAGGCGCGCACGTTCTCCGGGCCGCGATCGACGAAATCGCCGACGAAGAGCGCCCTGCGCTCAGGATGGCGCCAGACGCCGTTGCGCTGCCTATAGTCCATGGCCGCAAGCAACGCCTCCAGCCGTTGCGCGTGCCCGTGAATGTCGCCGATCACATCGAATCCGACCTGCATATTTGCCTCCGAGTGCTTCTGGTGCCGAAAGCCCGACAGCGCTTGGTGCTATCGCCGTTCTGCTAGGGGCGCGCAATATTGCAGATCCGCCCTCGCAGCACGCGTCGCTCTATATCCGCCTCCCGCAAGAAGGAGGCCGATTGCCATGAGCCCGAACTCGCTAAAGCTCTTGAATGCCCGGCTTCGCAGGCGCGCAGCGGCGATCAGGGATCGTGCCCTTCGTTTGAGCAGAGAGGCGTGCAACGCGGCCGGTAAGCCGATAGGCAGCCTGCACCTCCGCATCAGGCCAAGCGGCAAGCGATATCGTCGTAATCCGAAACACCGCGTGGCGGCGCTAGCTGCCGAGTTCGAATAGGACGCAAACGCCATCAGCGCGTCGCGGTGGCCGCGATCGGCCCCCTGTCGATCGTTGCGGGCGCTCCGCCCTCGCTCGGTCGTGCCGCATCGCAAGATTGCGGTTCGTGATTTCAGCTTCGTCTTCCGCCATGGCCCTCGTCGAGGAGGCGAGCATGAGCAATCTTCATTCTCTCAGGTCGGCATCGGGTCTATTGCTGCGCATGGCCGTGTTTGCGGCTTCGGTTTCTCCCTGTGTGGCGGAGCTTTCGCCCTTGCAGCGCCTCTGCGTGGATCGCGGCATCGTAGCCGAAGAGAGGATCGCGGCTTGCACGGCTCTCATTCGTTCCGGTGAGGGAAATCCGCACAATGTCGCGGTCTCGCTCCTCAATCGTGGCGCCGCCTACGGGCTCCGGGGTGACCACGACCTGGCGCTCGCCGATTTCGACAATGCGATCCAACTCGATCCGGGCTTTGCCGCGGCCTACAACCTGCGCAGCATCGCCTGGCGTAACAAAGGCGATCTCGATCGCGCCATCGCAGATGCCGGCACAGCGATTCGTCTCAATCCGTCCTTTGGGCCTGCCTGGGCTTCGCGCGGTGCCGCCTATGGGAAGAAGGG
>JBIOEK010000370.1:0-4399 GCA_044445925.1 Hyphomicrobiales bacterium | reverse complement strand
GGCCTGGAGCGTGTGGGAAGGCGAAACGATCACCCTTCTTCCAAATCCTGATATCTCCACGGCTCACGGCGACGCACGCTTTGCCCTCGCCTTCGCCCGGCTCGAGAACCATTACTTCGCCCATGATTGCTGGCTGGAAGAAGGCCAGCTCCTGCGCGAGGCCGGACGGCTTCAAGGCATTCCCGGCACGATCGTTCACGGACGCTACGATATGCCCTGCCCGGCGCGCTACGCCTATGCGCTTCACAAGGCCTGGCTCGAGGCCGACTTCCATTTGGTCGAAGGGGCAGGCCACACCTATTCGGAGCCTGGCATCCTGGACCGGCTGATCAGGGCGACCGACCGTTTCGCCGGCAAGAGCTGATTGCGCCACGCAGTCGAACGAAGGTCGCGCCGCCAAACCTCTCCGAAATCCGGGAAGCGGGGCTGGAGCTGTCGATCGATTGCGCAGTGGGTTGGGTGCCTGCAAGGTCCGAGAGAACGGCGAGAGTGACGATCACGCCGCCATTGGAGGGAACGCTGGCATCATCTAGGCGGCCATCTCGGCGCAAGCATCGCGGATATGATGTTGAATGGGGATTTGTGACAGCCGGGTCTCACCGGCGCTCGCTCATCTTGACAGCGAAAGGCGCTAGATTCCTTCGAGACGAGCTGGGCATCGACCCCGGCCGAGCCTCTGCGTTCAGCCGTTTCGGCTAAGGCGCCCGGGGTCGCTGATAGCGGCGGAACGCGTCGCGCTGTCCGCGGACAGCTCCCAGTGCCGCAGGCTCGAGACGCCTGCACAAAGGCCATGATCGGGCATCCCGCCTTGCCAGCGCCCAAATCCACGACTACGAGAATGAACGTTCATTCTCAAGGCTCGCCAAGGCTGCTAATGTCTCTCGCCGACACGCAATATGCCGACCCTACCGGCGACGCGGACCGCCGATCGCGCATCCTCGAGGCAGCCGAGCGCGCCTTCGTGCGCCACGGCTTCCACGCCGCGACAATGCAGCATGTCGCCGCCGAGGCGGCGATGAGCCCGGGCAATCTCTATCGCTATTTCCGCTCCAAGGAGGCGATCGTCGAGGGGCTTTGCGCGCGCGATCAGCGCGAGCGGGCGACGGCCTTCGCGGCCTTCGCCGAGGCCGGCAGCATCACCACGGCCATGGCCCGCGGCATCCGCAAGAATCTCCTCGGCAAGCCGCGCGAGAAAATGCAGATGATCCTCGAGATTTGGGCGGAAGCCGGCCGCAACCCGGCGATCGCCTCGATGTGCGGGGCGATCGACGCGGATGTGCGCCAGGGCCTGATCAGGCTGGTCGAGACCGCCAAGGCCAAGGGTCAGGCGAGCGAAGCTCTCGACGCCGAATTCGCGGCGCGCGTCATGATCACCATGGTGCTCGGGCTCTTCAAGCGCCGCGCCCATGAGGCCGATTTCGACGGCGAAAGCGAGCTGGCTCTGGCGCTCGGCACTTTCGCCGCCTTGTTCGACGGCGCCATCCGGCCGCTCCCGTCTTCCGATGCCGGCGAGGGGGTCTGATGCGCCGCAAGCTTCTCTTCGTCCTTTCCCTGCTCGTCATTGCCTTCGCGGGGCTCATGGGCTCGCGCCTCATCCTGCCCTGCGCCACGCAGCCATTGGCCTTCCTCGATCGGCTGGGCCTGCCGGCGGACAAGACGGCTTGCGCCGCGCCTTCGCCGACGCCCGGCACGCAGGCCACGGCCGAGCCTCGTGTCCCGCTGCCGCCGGCGGTCACCGTGGTCCTGGCGGTGAAGCATGATTTCGTGGATCGCTTCTTCGTCTCGGGCACGCTCGTGGCGCGCGAGGAAGCCATGGTCGGCGCGCAGATCGACGGCCTGCGCATCGTCGAGCTCTCCGCCGATGACGGCGATCGCGTGACCAAGGGGCAGGTGCTGGCGAGGCTCGACCGCGCCCAGCTCGACGCCTTGCTCGCCCAGAACGATGCCTCCATGGCACGGGCGGATGCCGCCATCGCCCAGGCGACGAGCCAGATCGGCCAGTTCGAGGCGGTGCTGGCGCAGGCCCAGGCCGATCTCGACCGGGCGAAGAAGCTCGACGTGCAGATCGTGACGCAAGCGACGCTCGACCAGCGCATCGCCGCCTTCCGCACGGCCCAGTCGCAGCTTGGCGCCGGCAGGAGCGCGCTCGCCGTTGCCCAGGCCGACAAGGCGAGCCGGGCGGCCGAGCGCCGCGAGCTCATGGTGCGCATCGACCGCACCGAGGTGAGGGCGCCCGTCTCCGGCATCGTCAGCCGCCGCACGGCGAGGCTCGGCGCGGTCGCCATGTCGGGGGGCGAGGCGCTATTCCGCATCATCACCGACGGGGCGATCGAGCTCGAGGCCGACATCCCCGAGCAGTCGTTGGCGCGCCTGAGAAGCGGCATGCAGGCGAAGATCGTGCTGCCCGGCATCGATGGCGAGGTCGAAGGCCGGGTCAGGCTGATCTCGGAAGAGGTCGACAAGGCGACGCGGCTCGGAAAGGTGCGCTTCGCGCTGCCGCCCGACGCTCCCGCCCATATCGGCTCCTTCGCATCGGGCGTCGCCATCATCGCGCGCCGCTCGGGCATCGGCGTGCCGACGAGCGCGGTCACGCGCGGCGATGACGGCGATTTCGTCCAGGTGGTGAAGGATGACCGCGTCGAGCTGCGCAAGATCACGGTCGGCGTCACCAATGCGCGCCTCACCGAGGCGCGCGAGGGGCTCGAGACCGGCGAAAGCGTCGTGGCGCGCGCCGCTTCCTTCCTGCGTCCGGGCGATGCCATGCGGCCGATCTCGGCCTCGGCGCGAATGGGCGGCGCCCTTGCCAAGGAAGTCTCGCAATGAGGCTGAACATCTCCGCCTGGTCGATCCGCACGCCGATGCCGGCATGCGTCGCCTTCATCGTGCTCGTGATCCTCGGCATCGTCAGCTTCCGCTCGCTGCCGCTCACCAAGTTCCCCAATATCGATATCCCGATCGTGCAGGTCAGGGTGACGCAATCGGGGGCCGCGCCCTCCGAGCTCGAATCGCAGGTGACCAAGAAGATCGAGGATGCGGTCGCCGGCGTGAACGGCATCTGGCACATCATCTCGACCGTGACCGACGGCTCCTCGATCACCACCATCCAGTTCTATGTCGGCTCGACCAATGTCGATCGCGCCTTGAACGACGTGAAGGACGAGGTCGCCAAGATCAGGTCCGACCTGCCGCGCACCATCGACGAGCCGATCGTCAACCGCCTCGATATCGAAGGCTTGCCGATCGTGACCTATGCGGCCTCGGCGCCCGCCATGTCGGTCGAGGACCTCTCCTGGTTCGTCGACGACACCATCGCCCGGGGCCTGCAGAGCGTGAAGGGCGTCGGAAGCGTCACGCGCAATGGCGGCGTCGATCGCGAGATCAGGGTCTTTCTCGATCCGAAGAAGCTCTTGTCGCTCGGCGTGACGGCCGCCAATGTCAACGCCCAGCTGCGCGCCACCAATGTCGACCTCGCCGGCGGTCGCGGCGAGATCGCCGGCCAGGAACAGGCGATCCGCACGCTAGCCGGCGCCCGCACGGTCGGCGATCTCGCCGCCTTGCCGGTCTGGCTGCCGGGCGGACGCAAGGTGCGCCTCGACGATCTCGGCAGCGTCACCGACGGGGCGGCCGAGGCCCGCAGCTTCGCGCGCCTCGACGGGCGCCCGATCGTCGCCTTCGGCGTGTCGCGCGCCAAGGGCGCGAGCGATGCCTCCGTCGATGCGCTCGTCGCCCAGAAGATCGGCGAGCTGCAAAAGCAGCATCCGGAGGTCGAGCTCACCAAGGTCGATACGCAGGTCGACAACACCATCGGCAACTACCGTTCCGCGATGGAGACCTTGATCGAGGGCGCCATCCTCGCCATCCTCGTGGTCTTCCTGTTCCTGCGCGATTTGCGCGCCACATTGGTGTCGGCGATCGCGCTGCCGCTCTCCGCCATCCCCACCTTCTGGGCAATGGATATGCTCGGCTTCTCGCTCAACCTCGTGAGCCTTCTCGCCATCACGCTGGTCACCGGCATCCTGGTCGACGACGCCATCGTCGAGATCGAGAACATCGTGCGCCATATGCGCATGGGCAAATCCGCCTATCGGGCAGCGCTCGAGGCCGCCGACGAGATCGGGCTTGCCGTGATTGCCATCTCGATGACCATCGTCGCGATATTCTCGCCCGTGAGCTTCATGGGCGGCATCGCCGGGCAGTATTTCCGGCAATTCGGCCTGACGGTGGCGATCGCGGTGCTCTTCTCGCTCCTGGTGGCGCGCCTGATCACGCCCGTGGTCGCCGCCTATTTCCTGCGCTCGCATGACGAGGTCGCGCGTCAGGACGGGGTCGTCATGCGCTTCTACACGAGGCTCGTGCGCGGCTCGGTGCGCCATCGCTGGATCACGCTCGGCGCGGGGCT
>JBIOEK010000369.1:0-4424 GCA_044445925.1 Hyphomicrobiales bacterium | reverse complement strand
TATCGAAGAGTTGTTGACCTTCCATTGCGAGCGGATCGGCGAGTACACGATCAACTACTGCCAGTGACAACTCGGCCGCCGGTTACCATGAGCTGAATTCGGCACCCGCCACGGGGAGACCTGCGCCCTTCAGGCCGTCGTAGAGACGCTGCCAGTCTGCCAGGTGGCTGATCGGGTAGAGATGCAGGAGCCAGCGCACGATATTTCTATCGGAAGGCGGCAGCTTTCCGAACCAGTTCCGGCGAATGCCCGCGATGAAGCGCGCCGCCTCGGTAGCGGCCTCGTCTTGCCGCCCGAGGCAGGATAGCGCCGCCGCCCGCCAGGCCGGCAGCGTCTTGATGATATCGGCCGCATAGTCGGCGGCCCGCAGCGTGCCTTCATAGTCGCCGCCGAGAAATTTGATGGTGACATCGTAGGCGAAATGCGTGCGGCTCGGCGCCAATGTTAAGTCGAGAGCGCGGTCCGCCAATTCCTTGGCACGCAAGGCCTCCCCGCCGAAGGCATGGAACAACGCAGCCGAGATCAGGGTCCACGGATCGTTCGGGTTCAATGCGCTCGCAAGCGACATGTGCACGAGCGCCTCCCCATATTGCTCCGCCATGCCGCAGGACCAGCCGAGGCAGAGATGGGCGCGGGTATCGAGAGGGTCGAGCCGCACCGCGGTTCGCGCAAGGCCGAGCGTCTGCCTCGCCTTGGCGCGGTCACGGAACACACCTGGATGAACGATGTGCGCCGTGTTGTCGATCCGCGCCAGGATGATGTAGCCTTGCGCGAAATCGGGCGCCTGCCGGATGATTTCACGAGCAATCTGCGCTGACCTTTCATAGCCTTCGGGGCTGTAGCTCAGCAGCATCGAATCGGCGCGAAGCCATTGGTCATAGACATCGAGCGCGACGTCGGGAGCGCCTACGAACCGGGCGAGCCGCTCGGCCGATACGTGCACGTTGAGCGAGGTGGCGATACGTCTGACGATGCGCTGCTGCTCGGAAAACCAACTCTCGAGGTTGAGCTCGAATTCCTCGCTCCAGACAAGACGTTGTAGCCGGCCTGGATCAGCGCCAGAACCAGATTGAGCCTATTGCCGCTCTGATGCGCCGTGACCCGCAATGTGTATCTGTCGATCGCCGGAATTTCGGCAGACCTGCCCAGCGCCTGGTTGGCGCGGTCGGTGACATACCACTCCCTGAAGCGCACGAGATTGGCGATGAGGCTCTGGTGGAAGCCCCGCACATAGTGGAGCTTGTCTTGGTCGACGCCTTGCACATTGAAAGCTTCGATCGCAAGCTCGAGCTTGGAGGCTGGCTTGATCGCCGTCTCCATCGGTGCCCGCGCCACCTCCTTGGGAGGCGCGTCGGGGCTGATCGCCTCGACGGGACGCGTCTGCGTTCCGCGAGCCTCGTCGGCGGATCTCTCGAAGCGTCCGGTCTTGATGCCGGCTACGAGCCTCTGGGTCTGCTCGGAGGGCTCCATATCGTAGTCCTCGCCGAGCAGGTCCCATAAGTCCTTGTAGATGCGTAGCGCGCCCGCCGTATCGCCCGCTTCGGCACGCGCCTGCATCAGGGCGCGGCAGGCGATCTCGTTCGTCGGCTCGAGGTTGGCCACCGCCTCCGCGAGGCGCGTGCGGGTCCCCTTGTCGATCGCCTCGCTCGTCATCCCGCCTTCGAGAGCGCGCAGGAGACGATCCTGCAGTGTCTGGCGATAGGCGAGAAGCCAGATGCGGAATGAAGGGTCGAGATCCTCCAGGCCCTCGAGCACCGTCTCGGCGAGGCGCTGGACGGTCAGCAGAAGCGGATGCGCGCGAAACGCCTCGGCCTCTTCGATGACCGCCCACAAATCCACCTTGAGCATGCGTTTTTCGAGCGCGACCGACAGCTTCTGCGCATTGAAGCCGGAAAAGCCCGCCTCGCCGAAGGCCTGCTTTACGTCGCGAAGCGTCTGTCTCAGGGAGCTATGCGCCTTTGCCCCTTCGGATTCGCTCCATAGGAGACCGACGAGCCGTTCGCGTGTTTCGGATAGTCCCTGGCAAAGCGCCAGATAGGCCAACAGCGCCTCGGATTTCCGGCGCTTCGGCTTGATGGCGCGACTGTCGAACATCATCGTCATCGCGCCGATGACCAGGATGGACAGTCCCCGAGCGCCTCGACGCGCCGGATCGTCAGTTTTCATCGCAGATACGTGCTGGCTCGATCGCTTCAACTTGCCGCACTCGCTCTACGCCATCTGACGCAGCACGAGAACAGGGCAGCTTCTCGTAGGCGGACACCTCTCCTCCAGTCTCCTTGCCCGCGCCCGGAAGGAGCAACGCTTTGTCACTCCGGGGTCACGCTCGCGTGACGCAGGCTGTGGCCTATGGAGCCTGCAAGTCAAGGAGTTGGAAGCCTGACGACAAGCAATCTGGAGGTGTGGTCATGGGTAAGCCGAATGAAATTGGCGCAGGCGAAGCGATCGAAATCGAGACGGCCGGGCGCCAGCGTGCCCATGAGCTGTCTCCGCCGGCTATTGCCTACATGGCCTTGGCGTTGTGCGGCGTGCTGGCCTTTGCTTGGTTCGTCGCGACGGCTTGGGTATTCGGTCTCATTGCGTCACTGCACTGACAGGTTGCTATTTGCCGCGTGATGCGGCGCGACCCCATCATCGGATACGAGATGGCAGGCGACAAGCTGACCGTCGGCAACGGGCCGCAGAGCCGGCTCCTCGCGCCGGCAGCGTTCCTCGGCGAAGGGACAGCGCCCGGCGAAGCGGCAGCCGGGCGGCAGGTCGATGGGGCTCGGCGGGTCGCCCGCGAGGCGGACACGGTCGGCCGAACGGCCGATTCCCGGCACGGCGGACAGGAGCGCCCAGGTATAAGGATGCAGCGGGCGGCGAAACAGGCTTGCCCGGCCGCTCATCTCGACGATGCGCCCCAGATACATGACAGCGAGCTCGTCGCATATGTGCTGGATGATTCCGAGGTCGTGGGAAATGAACAGGAAGGTCAATCGATAGCGACGTTGCAGCCGCACCAGCAGGTTGAGCACTTGCGCCTGGATGGCGAGGTCGAGAGCCGAGACCGGCTCATCGCAGACGATCAGGTCCGGCCGCGTCGCGAGTGCCCGCGCTATGGCGATGCGCTGGCGCTGCCCGCCCGAGAACTGATGGGGGAAAAGCGACTGCTGCTCGGGCCGGAGCCCCACGCTTTCGAAGGTCTCGCTGACGCGAGCCTCACGTTCGGAGGGCGCGCCGACATCCATGAGGTCGAGCGGCTCGCGCACGATGGCGCCGGCACGCAGCCGTGGATTGAGGGACGAATACGGGTCCTGGAAAATCATCTGGAAACGCCGGCGCGAGCGGCGTAGTGCCTCGCCCTCGAGCGCCAGCAGATCCTCGCCGTCGAACTCTATTTTTCCGCCGGTCGCCGGCTGGAGACGCATCACGGCGAGCGCGGTCGTCGTCTTCCCCGATCCGCTCTCTCCCACGATGCCGAACGTGCTCCCGCGCCGCACATCGAAGCCGATCCCGTCGACGGCATGGACGCGTTTCGCCGGAGCAAAGGGAAGCGCCTTGCGCATCTCGAAATGGACCTTGAGGTCGCGGACGCGCAAGAGCGGCTTCTCGCTCACGCCGCTTTCTCCTCGGCCATCAGCCAGCAGGCGCTGCTTCGACGCGGCGAGAATGCAAATTCGGGCGGGCGCTCGGCGCGGCAGCGCGGCAGCGCGCTCCGGCAACGTGGCTCGAAGGCGCAGCCCGGCGGCAGGCGCAGCATGGACGGGACGATGCCGGGAATTTCCTCCAGGAGCTGGCGCTCGCCCTCTCCGACGATCGGCCGCGGCGCGCAAGCGATCAGAGCCCGCGTATAGGGATGGGCGGGCCGCTCCAGCACACCGGCGGCGCCCCCCTCCTCCACCTTGCGGCCCGCATACATCACGGCGACGCGATCGGCGACCTCGGCAACGACGCCCATGTCGTGGGTGATGAGAAGAACCGCCGTGCCGAAGCGAAGCTGGATGTCCTTGAGGAGGTCGAGGATCTGGGCCTGGACGGTGACGTCGAGCGCGGTCGTCGGCTCGTCGGCGATGAGCAGCTTCGGGCTGCAGGCGAGCGCCATGGCGATCATGGCGCGCTGGCGCATGCCGCCGGAGAGCTGGTGGGGATATTCCCGGACGCGCCGCTCGGGCGCCGGTATGCCGACCGCCGCGAGCAGCTCGATCGCCTTTCCGAGCGCGGCGCGCCGGCCTAGCCCCTCATGCACCGCGAGCGTCTCGGCGATCTGCTCGCCGATGCTGAAGACCGGATTGAGCGCCGTCATCGGCTCCTGGAAGATCATGGCGATCTCCTTGCCGCGGACCTGCCGCAGGCGTGCGGGATCGGCTCCGACGAGCTCCTCGCCGGCAAGCTCTATGCTGCCGCCGCGGATCATCCCGTTCGGCGCCGGCACGAGCCCCATG
>JBIOEK010000368.1:0-4437 GCA_044445925.1 Hyphomicrobiales bacterium | reverse complement strand
CGCTTCTGGGTTTGGGCGTTTTGTGCCTTCTTATCGTGACGGTTGGGCCAATGATCATGGGGGGGGGTGTATTTCCCCGTGGGTCGGGGCTCGCCGGCAGCTCGGCAGGTTGGGCCGGGGGGGCCGTGCTGCTGGCGAGCCCGTCCCAGCTGGTCATTCCTCCCGCCACCTTGAGCTTTGGCGCATCGGTCTCGATCAGCTGGCACATCTCGCCGAAACCCTGATGCGCGGCCATGCAGTCCTTTCTCGAGGACAGCCTCAGCGCGCCCGGTCGATCAGCGTCGAGATCACCTTCGCCGTATAGTCGACCATCGGGATGATGCGCGCATAATTGAGCCGTGTCGGGCCGATCACGCCCAGCACGCCGACGATCTTCTCATGGCCGATCTTGAAGGGCGCGGCGATCATTGTCGAGCCCGAGAGAGAGAACAGCTTGTTCTCCGAGCCGATGAAGATGCGCACCCCCTCGCCCTCCTCGGCACGAGCCAGTAGTTCGACGACCTCGCGCTGGGTCTCGAGATCGGCGAGGAGCAGCCGCACGCGCTCGAGGTCCTCCGTGGCCTTCAGGTCCTCGAGGAGATTCGCCTGGCCGCGCACGATCAGCTGGCGGCCCCCGACGCCTCCGGTCCAGGCGGCGAGCCCGTCCTCGATCAGGCCCGCGGTGAGCACATCGATCTCGCGCTCGACCGCGCTGCGCGAGGATTGCAGATCGGCGCGCAGTTCGGCGAGCGTCTTGCCGAGAATGCGCGCATTGAGGAAGTTCGTCGCCTCGGTCAGGGCCGAGGCGGGTAGGCCCGGCGGCAGGTTGACCACGCGATTCTCGACCGAGCCGTCGTCCGAGACGAGCACGACGAGGGCACGCTGCGGTTCGAGCTGGACGAACTCCACATGCTTGAGCCGCGCATTGTTCTTGGTCGTCACCACGACGCCGGCGCCGCGCGACAGCCCGGACAGCAGCGAGGAGGCGTCGCGCAACACGGCATCGAGGCTGTAATTCCCGGATTTCGTCCTGACCTCGGCGTCGATGCGGGCCCTGTCCTCGCTCGACAGGTCGCCGACCTCCAGGAGGGCGTCGACGAAGAAGCGCATGCCGAGCTCGGTCGGGAGCCTTCCGGCGCTGGCATGCGGCGAATAGATGAGGCCGGTCGCCTCGAGGTCGGCCATGACGTTGCGCACGCTCGCCGGCGACAAGGTCATGGGGATGAGCCGCGACAGATTGCGCGAACCGACGGGGTCGCCGGTCGCCAGATAGGCCTCGACGATCTGGCGGAAGATCTCGCGCGAGCGCTCGTTCAGATCGACGAGGGCGCGCGACGGCGTGACCGGGTTCGTCATCGTGGCTCGAGCTCATGCTTGCGACAGGCGCGGTGGCCGTAGCACGGCATGGCGCCGGATCTCACCTCTAGCCTGCTCAATATGTCGCTCTCCCCCCCGACAGGTCGAAAACGGCGCCCGTCGAGAAGGAGCATTCCTCGCTCGCAAGCCATGCGATCAAGGCCGCCATCTCCTCCACCAGGCCGAAGCGGCCGATCGGGATTTTCGAGAGCATGAAATCGATATGTTCCTGCTTCATCTGAGCGAACATCGCCGTCTTGACCGCGGCCGGGGTCACGCAATTGACGCGGATGCCGGTTTGCGCCAGCTCCTTGCCGAGCGATTTCGTCAAGCCGATGACGGCCGCCTTGCTGGCGCTGTAGGCGGAGGCGTTGGGGTTGCCTTCCTTGCCGGCGACCGAGGCGATGTTGACGATGCGCCCGTAATCCTTGGCGCGCATCAGCGGGATCACCGCCTTGTTGCAATAGAAGACGCCGTGCACATTGACGTCAAAGACACGTTTCCAGTCCTCGACCGGATAGTCGGCGAGCGCGGCGTTCGGCCCTGTGATGCCGGCGCTGGTGACCAGGATATCGACGCCGCCGAGGGCTTTGGCTGCCTCGAGCGCCGCGCGCTCGACGGCTTCCGGATCGGTGAGGTCGAGCACCAGCGTGTGCAGCCCGCTGCCGAGCGCGTTCACCGCTTCCTTCAGCCCAGGCGCGTCGCGGTCCCAGAGCGACAGGCGCGCGCCTTCCGCAACGAGCCGCCGCGCCACGCCGAAGCCGATGCCCGAGGCGCCGCCGGTGACGATCCCGTTGCGGCCTTTGAAGCGCCTTGCTTCGCTCATCCATGGTCTCCATCCGCCGCGCCCGGCGCGGAGCATAGGCTTTGGGCCCGTCGGTCGCCAAGTTTGGCCCGCACTTGGCCGGGACCGGATCGCCAGGAATAGGTCACGCGATGCTCGGCGCTGCCGCCGGCGGAAAGAACGCGCATCGAGGGTTTGTCGAAGATATCGCCCTCGAAGCCTTCCGGGTCGCTATGGCCGGTCCAGCATTCGATGCATAGGAACGGCGCTCCGGGCTTCGTCCACAACGCCAGATGCGGGAAATTCTCGACCTCGATCTCGATTCCCTGCCCGCGCCCGTTGTCATAGACGAGGTGCGGGCTCGCGGCGTCGAGGAAGCAAAGGGCGTCATTGGCGAAGAGATCGGGCGACAGCCTCAATTGCCGGCCCTCGAGCGGCACTTTACGGCGAAGCTCCGAAATCAGCCCGCCGGGGGCGATGACCGGCACGAGCGGCGAGACGTCGCCTGCGAACAAGATGCGGTGCTCATCGCGCCGTCCCCCGGCCAAGGGCCAGGCAAAGCCCGGATGCAGACCGAGCGCATAGGGCATGGGCTCGTCGCCGCGATTATGCACCGTGAACGCCGCCGCAAGGCTCGTCGGCGAGAGAGAGTAGTCGACGGCGAGCTCGAAGGCGAAGGGATAGAGCAGGCGCGTCGCGGCGTTGTCGCATAGACGATAACTCGCCTTATCCTGCCCTTGCCGCGCGAGCTCGAAGGCCTGCCTGGCGGCAAAGCCGTGCAGGCCGAGGGGATGGCGCCTGGACTTGATGCGCATGCAGCCATTGCGAGTCCAGCCGACGACGGGAAACAGGAGGGGGCTTCGCTGCGGCCAAAAGGCCGGATCGCCCGACCAGAGGAGCTCGTGCCCCGCGACCTGCCAGCTCTGCGGCTCGGCTCCGAGGCTCGAGATCGAGGCGCTGGACGATGCGTTGGCGAGGCTGACGATCGAGCGATCGCTCACCGGAGACCCGATCAAGCCGCGTATTCCTGCACCACGTGCCCCGGCGAGACCTCGTGATACAGACGCGGCACGGGCACGTAATCGGCCGGCCTCATCGGGCTTGGAACGTCGTCATTCGATATGCCGCGCCTGATCCTGCGCCGCGCCGGGTCGGGCGAGGGCACGGCCGCGATCAGCTTCTTGGTATAGGGGTGGCGCGGATTCTCGATGATCGAGGCGCGCGGGCCGATCTCGACGATCTCGCCCAGGAACATCACTGCGATACGGTGGCTGACGCGCTCGACGACGGCGATGTCATGGGAGATGAATAGATAGGCCAAGCCCATCTCGGCCTGAAGGCGCATCATCAGGTTGATCACGCGGGCCTTCACCGAGACATCGAGGGCGGAGACCGCCTCATCGGCGACGATCAGCTTCGGGGCGAGCCCCAGCGCGCGCGCGATGGCCAGGCGCTGGCGCTGGCCGCCCGAGAATTCATGCGGGAAGCGGCCCGCCATGTCGGGCGTGAGGCCGACCTTGCGCAACAGCTCGGCCACGCGCTCGCGCGCCTCGCTCTTCGTGGCGAGACCATGGACGATGATCGGCTCGGCGATGGCGGCGCCGACGCTCTTCCTTGGATTGAGGCTCGCGAACGGGTCCTGGAAGATCATCTGCATGCGCTGGCGCATCCGGCGCAGGCCTTGCGGATCGAGGGCGCGCACATCCTGGCCCTCGAACAACACGCGCCCGCCATTCGGCTCGATGAGCCGCAGGATCGAGCGCCCCGTCGTCGATTTGCCGCAGCCCGATTCGCCGACGAGCGCCAGCGTCTCGCCCGCCCGCACGGAGAAGGAGACATCCTCGACCGCATGCACGCGTCCCGACACTCTGCCGAACACCCCTGAGCGGATGGGGAAACGCGTGACGAGGTTCGCGACCTCGAGGATTGGGCGCTGCGAAGGCGATCCCGGCTCCTGCGATGGGGCCTGCGCGTCGACGCGCAAGGTCCGTCCGAGGCTATCCATGCCCTCGGCTTGCGGGGCGTCGGCATCCGGCTCGGGAAACGGCTTGGGCTGCGCTTCGCCCTTCATCGAGCCGAGGCGCGGTACGGCGGCGAGGAGCGCCCGCGTATAGGGATGCTCCGGATGCTCGAGCACCTTCGCCGCATCCCCTTCCTCGACCTTGCGGCCCTTCCACATGACCACCACGCGATCGGCGATCTCGGCGACCACGCCCATATCATGGGTGATGAAGATGACCGACATCCCCTCTTCGTCCTGCAACAGCTTGATAAGCTCCAGGATCTGGGCCTGCACGGTGACGTCAAGCGCGGTCGTG
>JBIOEK010000367.1:0-4441 GCA_044445925.1 Hyphomicrobiales bacterium | reverse complement strand
TTGTCGCTCGCTCTCGTCTTCGGGCTCGACGGCGGCATGCTGACCGTGGGCTTGGCGCTCGCGGCGCTCGGAACCGCGCTCGTCGCGACGCATCTCGATCTCGCGGCGCTTCGCTGGTGCGTCGCGGCGCTCGGCATCCTGGTCGCGGCGCGAATGGCCTATGAGCCGCGCATCGTCGGGGGCGAATTATCGAAGACCCCGATCTTCAACTGGCTGCTCTTCGGCTTTGGCGTTCCGGCGGCTTGCTTCGCCTTGGCCGGCCGCGTCCTGCGGCGGGCTCGCGACGACGTCCCGGCGCATGTGGCCGACGCGCTTGCGGTGCTCTTCTCGGCGCTGCTCTTCTTCTTCGAGATCAGGCACGCCATGAATGGCGGCGACCCCTTCGCACGGGGCTCCGGCCTCGTCGAGCAGGGCTTGCTCGCCGTCACTTCGCTCGGCTTCAGCCTGGTGCTGACACGCCTCGACGCCGGGCGCCGCAACATCGTCTTCCGCTGCGCCTCGATCGCGATGGGCGCGCTCGGCATCGCCATCGCGGCGATCGGCCTTCTCCTGCGCCACAACCCGTTCCTGCATGCGAGGCCGCTCGAGGGCGGACCGATCCTCAACGCGCTGCTGCTCGGATATCTCATCCCGGCCTTGATGGCCTTCATCCTGGCGATCTCGGCCCGCAGGCTGCGGCCGCTCTGGTTCTGGGGCGGCGCCGCGGCCTTGGGCCTCGTTCTCGGGTTCGCCTTCCTGATGCTCGAGGTCCGCGTTCTCTTCCACGGGCAGGTCGTCATCTTCTGGCTCGGAGCCGGGATCGCCGAGCTCGGCATCGACACGGCGATCTGCCTTGCGGGCGCGCTCCTCTTCGCTTCGCCCGCAAGAGGCGAGCTCGCGCCCTGGCTCGAGAGACTATCGGTGGGGCTCGCGATCCTTGCCGCGCTGATCTTCGTCGCGGGC
This sequence comes from Hyphomicrobiales bacterium, assembly GCA_044445925.1. Taxonomy (GTDB): domain Bacteria; phylum Pseudomonadota; class Alphaproteobacteria; order Rhizobiales; family Beijerinckiaceae; genus GAS188. Next base: position 3,499 of record JBIOEK010000367.1, on the reverse strand, counting down.
CTCGCGATCTACGCCAATCCCCTCCTCGGCGAAGCCAAGGTTGCGGGGGGCAGCATCGTCAACACGCTCCTTCCCGGCTATGCGCTGCCCTGTCTGATGTCGGCAGTCCTCGCGCGCCGCGTCCGTGCCGCGGGATGGCCGCGCTATGCGAGCCTCGCCAGCATCGGGGCGATCCTTGCGCTCTTCGCCTATGCGAGCCTCGAGGTCCGCCGCGTCTTCCAGGGCGACGAGATGGACCTCCTCAACGGCTTCACGCAAGGGGAGCTCTACGCCTATTCGGCGGCCTGGCTCGCGCTCGGCATCCTGCTCTTGGCCTATGGGCTGTGGCGCGGCTCGCGCGAGGCGCGCCTCGCCTCGGCCTGCTTCATCGTGGCGACCGTGCTCAAGGTCTTCCTGCTCGACCTCGCCGGCCTCGAAGGCATGCTGCGCGCGCTCTCCTTCATCGGGCTCGGCGCCGTGCTCATCGGCATCGGCCTCGTCTACCAGAAATTCGTGTTCGCGAAAAAAGATCAGGTGAACGCATCGCCTTGATTGGGCGCGCCTAACCGATCGATAACCAAGATGCTTCAGCCTTCGCGGCTGGAATCCGGTCCGATCCTGCGCCGCTTGGCGTCGGCGGGCCGGCAGGAACCTGGCAGATCGGCTCCCGTTGCGCGCGGCCGCGATAAGGGGCTTTAATGGCCCGGTCCGGTCAACCGCCAAGGAAGGAAAGAGGCGAAGCCTTGAACGAGGAGCATGTCGAGCGCCGCCTCGCAGCCATCCTGGTGGCTGACATGGCCGGATATAGCCGGCTCATGGGGCAAGACGAGGCAGGCACGTTGCGCCGCCTCAAGCAATTGCGCCGCGCCGAGTTCGACCAGCGAATTACCTCGCATGGCGGGCGGGTCGTGAAGACCACCGGGGATGGCATGCTGATCGAGTTTTCGAGCGCGGTCGAAGCCGTGGGCGTGGCGGTCGAGATCCAGAACGCCATCGCCAAGAGCGAAGCCGATATTCCTGCGGACCAGCGTATCGCCTTCCGCATGGGTATTCATGTCGGCGACGTCTTGAGCGACGACGGAGACGTGTTCGGCGACGGCGTCAATGTCGCGGCGCGCCTGCAGACGATAGCGGAGGCCGGCGGCATCGTCATAACCCGAAGCGTGCGGGATCAAATCCGGGACAAGCTGACCATCCCGTTCGAGGACCTGGGCGAACGCACTCTCAAGAACATCACCCGGCCCATGCGCCTGTTCTCGTGGCGGTCGGTCGAGGCCCCGGCCGCTGCGTCGACCGGCTATTTCGTCTCCAAGCCTGCCATCGAGCGGGCCTCACTCGGCCGGACCCAGGCATCGATTGCTATTTTGGCGTTCAAGGTTTTCGATACCGAGAAGGACAGTTATTTTGCGGACGGAATCGTCGAAGATATCATCACCTCCCTGTGTCATTTCAGTTTTTTGTTTGTCATCGCGCGAAACTCTTCATTCACCTACAAGAACCGCAATGTCGATGCCCGGCAAATCGCGAACGAGCTTGGCGTGCGCTACATCGTCGATGGAAATGTGAGGCGCGACTCCGAGCGGGTAAGGGTCACGGTCCAGCTGATCGAGGGCGAGACGGGCGTCAATCTCTGGGCCGAATCCTTCGAAGGCCGCGCCGCCGGCATATTCGAGCTGCAGGACGATATCACGCGACGCATCGTCACCTTCATCGAGCCCATGGTCCGGGAGGCCGAGATTGCCCGCGCCAGGCGCAAGCCGGCCGCGAGCCTGGAGGCCTATGACTACTATCTGAGGGCCTTGCCCTACCGGCCGATCCAATCCGCCGACGCTCCGCGCGAGGCCCTGAAACTGCTGAGGAAAGCGATCGAGCTCGACCCTCAATTCGCGCCGGCGCTGGCTTTTGCGGCCTGCTGCTATCAGAAGCTGCATGATCAAGGCTACGCGAGCCTCAAGAGCCATGAGGTCGCGAGGGCCATTCGCTTCGCGCGCCGGGCGATTGAGGCCGATCCTCTCGACGCTCTGGCGTTTTGCCAGGCCGGACATGTGCTGGTGTCGCTGGCCCATGACACGGTCGCGGGCATCGAGTGCGTCGACCGGGCCTTGCAGATGAACCCCAATCTCGGCGAAGCCTGGGCGAGGAGCGCCTGGGTCCGGGTCGCCGCGAACAGGCTGGAGGAGGCGATCGCCCATGCGGAGCGCGCCATCGCGCTGAGCCCGCGGGACCCGCTGATATCCGTTCCGATCTGCGCGCGAGGCTTCGCGAACTTGTTTTTGCATCGCTACGAGGAAGCGGTAGAGTGCGCGCGTCAGGTCATGCAGGGAAGCCAGCGTACGGAAACGGCCTATCGGCTCCTGGTGGTCGCGTTGGATGGGCTTGGCAGGCACGAGGAAATGCGCGAGGCCGCAAATTCCTTCCGTGAGCGCTTTCCGGAGTTCAGGATCGGACACTGGGCCCTGCGGTCCTTCTTCGCCGACGCCGATCAGCGTGACATGATCGAGCGTGGGCTGCGGCGCGCAGGCTTGCCGGAGTGAACGGGCATATCGGCTTCAACACGCACAGGAGGAATCGATGGTCGAGGATGTCGCCAGGAAGGTGCCGTTGCAATTCTCGTCCCAGGGCTTGCTGGTCCAAGGCGCCGACGGGGCGGTTTATTTTTTCAACAACGCCATCGTCGAATCGTGCCGCGAGCGCGGCCTCTCTCGCAAGCAAAAGACCCAGACGAAGAAATTCTTCGACGACCTTCGCCAGGGGAACCGTTTGGTCGACGCGGCGTTCGTGCCGACATTTCATACCTTCGAAGGGGCCGGTTGAACCGTCGGCAGCTTCGCCGGGATAAGCCGCAAGGCATTGCCCGTATCGTCCGGCGACACCCGTGCATAGGCCCGAAGGGAACCGAGCGGCCTTCGCGGCTGAGCTGAAAGGCTACAGGCACGGGACGCATCGCGTCGTCGAGCCGCTCAGGACGCAGGAAGCCCTGGCTTCCAAGCTCGCCTTGCTCGGCGTGACGCGGGTCGCCGACGTCACCGGGCTCGACTATATCGGCATCCCCGTCATGATGTCGGTCCGTCCGCTTTCGCGAACGCTGTCGGTCAATCAGGGAAAAGGCCTCACGCGCGAAGAGGCGAGGACATCCGCGATAATGGAGTCGGTCGAATATTTCTGCGCCGAGCGAACCCAAGAAAATCTCATCCGCCAGCCGCTCGATTCGTTCGAGCCGCGGCAATTCGTCTTGCCCAAGCGATCCTTGCGACGCAGGCTCGCGCCGCGCACCGCCATCCCGTGGGTGCCCGGCCGCGACCTGATGAGCGGCCGCACCGTGCTCGTGCCCGAGGAAGTCGTCAGGCTTGATTTCTCCGTGCCGCAGCCCGAGCATTATGGCTGGTTCCGATCGACCAGCAACGGGCTCGCTGCCGGCAACACGCTTGCCGAAGCCTCTCTCCATGCGATCTGTGAGCTGGTCGAGAGGGATGCCTTCTCCCTCTGGCTCCAGGCTCCCGCACGCCGCCAAGCAGAGGGA